>JAOZPL010000061.1 GCA_029932795.1 Candidatus Zixiibacteriota bacterium
TGTCAAACTCACGGTTTCCGATACCGGTTGCGGTATTCCTGACGATATCCTGGCCAAGATATTTGACCCCTTCTTCACAACCAAAGTAGCGAACAAAACAAGGGGTTCGGGACTTGGTTTGAGTGTTGTCAATGCGGTGGTGGAAGATCACGGCGGGTACATTGACTTGGAGACTGCGGTCGGTAAAGGGACATCATTTTACCTGTATTTCCCAATCACCCGTGAGGCTGTGGAAGACGTCGCCGAGGAAGAGGAAATCGTCGGCGGCACCGAGCGTATTCTGGTGGTGGATGACGACAAGGTGCAGCGGGATGTTACCCTCAGGATGCTGGAAAGGCTTGGTTATCTTGTCGGTACCGTTGAAAGCGGCGAGAAGGCTCTGGAGTTTCTCAGGGAAACCCCGCAAGACCTGCTGATCCTGGATATGGTAATGAAACCGGGCATTGACGGCACCGAAACGTATAAGAGAGCGCTGGAGATCAATCCTGCGCAGAAAGCGATCATCGTCTCGGGATATGCAGAGACCGATCGCGTTGAGGTCGCCCTCAAGATGGGCGCCGGTGCTTTCGTAAGAAAGCCGTTGTCACTCAGAATCACAGCCGCCGCCGTGAGAAAAGAGCTGGACAGAAAACTGGAGACGGCCTGAGGGCTTAACTCTCGCTCTCCAGTTCTTCTGTCGGCGGTAGTCCTGAACATCTGAACATCTCACTCGTCTTACTTCTGAGGACCCGAGACCAGACTGACACTCGAAAGTGAAAATAGCCGGGCGTAAACATATGAAATTGACGAACTGGTTGGCGATTGGTCTATCCGTGCCTCCTCTTGTCTGGCTGCTTTGCGGCTGCCAGAAATCTACGGGACCGGATGCGCTTGCGGAGGGCATTCCAGCGACAGTAGCCCTTTACTCTGATCGGGGTTGCGGGGAGGAATCTGTCCAGGCCGCAGAGAAGATGTTTCAATGGATAGGTTACACCGTCTCACGGCTCGACGCGGACTACATCAACAGCGAGAGCCTCGATACATTCAGCATCCTGTGTGTCCCGGGCGGCGATATGTACCGGTATGCTCAGGACATCTCTTTGCTGGGTAAGGATAACATAAGGGGGTTCGTAAGCAATGGAGGAGGCTACATTGGGATCTGTGGGGGTGCTTATTTTGCCGGTGAGAAGGTCTTCTGGCGAGGGAATCAGCTGTCTATGACGTCCTTGCACTATATTTCGGCACGCCGAGGGTCCGGACAACTGCATCGTTCCTTATTCTGATTACGGCATGTGTGGGATCGATATCACAGATTCGACACGTCTGGTAACGTGCCTGAACCGGACACGGCATGGATACTTTATTACTGGGGCTCGGTGCTTGTGCCCGACACAGGTGCTGAAGTGACCGTTCTGGCCGGGTACAACGCTACAGATCAGCTGGCGATGCTGGCCTTTAACTACGATTCCGGCCGGGTGTTTCTTGTGGGGACATATCCTGAGATCGAGGAGGACAGTGACCGGGACGGGGTGACTTTCGGTGATAAACTGGAAGATCAGGGATCAGACTGGGAGCTGATGAAAAGTGCGGCTGTCTGGTGCCTGGGAATATTAGAATGACAACGGACACCCGAGCCCCCGCATATCGCCGTATGCCTGTTGGGGTCATCGGTTTGTCTTCTCCCTGAAAGCTAAGTCCGTAGATTGTCCAGACTCTGCATTCGGTTTCACCAGGGACCTTCAGGAATCGGGCGGAACCGCCGATACTTCAATCAGTTGGGGGTATTTTCCCAGTCGGTATGCAGCTTGCTGTTTACCCCAGAAAAAAACATAGTGAGGTGAGGACATGACAAAACTCTGCTTGTCGGCAGTTCTGGTCTGCCTGTTTTTCGCGTTTGGAGTCGATTCGGTTGCATCCGAGATTTTCTATCAGGAGAGTATAGACGCTTCGGCTACCTATCGCATGACGCGGATGACTAACAACGACAGCACGATATTTTGGGAGGAGGATCTCCCGGGCAACAGTGAGTTTGGCCTGCTGACTGATTTTCTCTCTTACAGTCATTCCATCAATGGTGTCGATCCGCCGATATTGCCCTCCGGCACTCTGTGGAAAGTACGTCTGAAGCTGTACCTTCGTAATCATTCCAACGATGATCTGGTGCTGACGGTTGATTCACTGGCCCTGGACAAGATCAACCGCCGCCACTTCCTGATCGGGCCGGGCGAGGACGACTCGCTTTGCGTTCAGGAGTCACCCTTGGCCGACGGCTATGTCACAATCGTGCTGGAGAGGAACGATGACGAGGAGCAATTTGCCCTGTACCGTTCGGTTTTCGATGTGACATACACGCCGGCCAATCCGACGGACGTGGCCGAAGCCGACGATCTTATCCCTACCGGTTTTGTGCTTGGTGCCAATTATCCGAATCCGTTCAATCCGTCGACGACAATCGAATACACTCTACCCTCACGGTCGCACGTCAGGGTGGAAGTGCTTGACGTGCTTGGCAGAGTAGTAAGGACGCTGGTCGATGAGATACAACCGGCCGGGGATCACGCCTTAACCTGGGATGGTAAGGACAATTCGGGGGCAGTTGCTGCGACCGGGATTTATCTCTACCGCGTCGAGGCCGGTGATTTCACGGGCGCGCGAAAAATGATTCTACTGAAGTAACACTCGTCGCCAGTTATCCGGGGACAGGTATATGTGCCTGTCCCCTTTTTTTGTCTATCTAACCGGCTCCCACGGTGTTTTACTCCAACGCAATGAGCGCTATGACTCCACGCCGGTAGCCAGGGCCAGAAAACACTTGTGATTGGTGTAACCTTCTGTTAGTATCCTTATCCCAAATGTGCATAATCCCCGCCAGTGGGCACTTCGTGCCCGGGAAAGCGGTTCGTATAAGGAGCTTTCGTTAATGAAGCGGCCCCTGACTCTCTGGATACTGGCTATAATCATTACTCTGGTGTCGGTTGTTTTTCAACGCCTGACGGGACCAACCCATCCGGTTCGGGGGAGTGTCCAAGTTGATCAAGAGGTCGTTAAATTCAAACTGCCTCGTTCACACGATGCTGCTTCCGATGCCGAGGTGAAGATTCATGTCCGTTCCTTGCAGACAAGAGGGGAAATACGGTGGCGGCGATTTAAGAGCCATGATACCCTGTCCACCGCAGAAATGGAACGGCAAGGAGAACACCTTATCGCGGCGATTCCGAAGCAACCGCCTGCCGGGAAAGTGGTCTATCAGGTCGCTTTGATCGATGGGAACGGTTTGAAGCATGATCTGACGGACCAGCCGGTGATAATTCGGTACAAGGGGTCGATTTCGGCTCTCATTCTGATTCCGCATGTTATTCTGATGTTTACGGCCATGCTGCTGGCGGCCAGAACCGGACTGGAGGCTCTTGTAAGGGGCGCTAAAACGTACCGGCTGGCGGTAAGTACAGCGATCGTTCTTTTCGTTGGGGGTATGATTTTCGGTCCCATTGTGCAAAAATGCGCTTTTGGTGCATTCTGGACGGGTTGGCCGTTCGGCCACGATCTGACCGATACCAAGGCAGCAATCGCAATGCTTTTCTGGCTGATTGCCTTATGGCGGGGACGCAATCAGGAGAGAGGTCGCGGGTGGGTCATGGTTGCGGCCGTCGTTACGCTCGTGATATACCTGATCCCTCACAGCGCCCATGGTTCGGAACTGGATTACAGGAGTATGAATCAGCAGGTATCAGGTACGCATATCGTCCAGTAGTATCCGCTTTCGCTTCCGGACGTGGTCTGACAGGCTGATCATTTCAAAAGGAGCATCTTCTTTGACTCGGAGAAATCACCGGCCTTGATTCGATAGAGGTAGATGCCTGTCGCCACCGGTTTTCCGTCATAGTCCTTGCCGTCCCACCGGGTGGTGTGTTCTCCGGCAGCTTTGACTTCTTCGACGATGGTGTTAATTCGTTGCCCGAGAAGGTTGTAAATCGTGATGTTCACATGGGCCCGCCTCTGAAGCGTGTAGTTGATCGTCGTCGAGGGATTAAACGGATTGGGATAGTTGTGTGACAGAGTGTAACTATCAGGTGACAGTTCTTCCATATCGTCAACGGACGCAGATAATGTTGGCGCGGTGCGAATGCGGATAGCCACGTCATAGCCACTCATCTGACTCCAGGAGCCACTGCCGCCTGTACCGCTGACATAGGTAGCTCCCGGCGCGGATGGTCCGGCACCATCCAACGGAACAGGATACGGGTAGCTTTGGTTGGTGAACCTGACGACGGCATAGATGTCGTTACCGGCTGTAATCTCCGGTGGTGAATCCAGGGGGATGGAATGATACCCGGCTTCGTCATAGCTGGTATCGAGCTGGCTCGCCAGCAGACTGCCCAGACTTGAGCCGTCAAAGTCGTCATAGATGTAGACATCAACATCAATGGTGGCATCGCTCGTCCAGAAGTCAACTCTGGTAATGAATACTTTCGAGGAAGGAACAAATCGGCACAGTCCCCAGGCGGTCGAACCTCCGGCCCCCCAGGAGTTTGTATTACCCGCCTCGTCATAATACATAACTTCATTGTGCTCGTTATAGTCCTGCCAGTCATCGATGTAGGATGACCACATCCCGATCTTGGCCGATTCGTAAGCGATAGTGAAATAACCACCTTCCGAGCCGTAGCCGCATGTACCTCCCCAGCCGGTGCCCCAGCTATTCTTCACTATCCAGGCGCCGGTTCCGCCGGCGTGGACAAGAGCATCATCCCAGCCGACAATCAACACCGCATGATTGGGATCATAGGGGCCGTCATAGTAAAGTGTGTAGGAACCGTCGTAGGTGTTGAATTCACTTGACCAGGCGGGATCGTTGCCGTCACCGGCATAGAGGGTGGTGTATACCGGTCCATTAGTATAGATGTAGTTCTGGAGAACGGTTGTGGCGGGTATGTTGTTTCCCGATATGATTCTCCAGTCCAGCAGGGTCTTCACATAAGGACAGGTTGAGTTGCAGCTCACGTCACTGGGCACGTAGGGGTCACACGACTCCAGTACCACCCCTTTTTGGGAAAACCAGTTGGCCATTTCATAATACGAACCACCGCTGCAACTGGTACCGTGCCAGTTGCACTCTTTGGCGTTGTTCTCCGAGAGGTCAAGGGCGCCACCGCCATCCACCAGCAGCTTGGATTCAAGGTTGGCTAGCGAGGCAAAAGCGTAGCACGAGCCGCAAGCTCCCTGATTCTTGACGGGTGTAACCTTTCCCTGGGCTCGCCAATCCCACTGGGCTGGAGCCTGTAACGCTACATACCTCAGGGGCATTCTCTGGCCGGTCAAATGGGAGAGGTCCATCCGGGGTGGAACAAAGCCACGGCCGGGGGGCATTTCTCTCTGCTTCTCCGACGGGGTCGGGGCTATTCCGGACACCTGCGCGTTGACCGATGAGATGGCCAATCCGCTGAAAAGCCCCAAGATAATGCTTATTATGACAATCTGATGTTTCACCCTGACCATGTCGGCTCCTTGTCGATATTGTAGTTGCAGCAGCGAGACGGTCCTCAATGTTGAGGGATTTCGTCATCGACAGTTGGATCTTTAGCCCGGCGGACGCCAAGACGGCGGGAATGCATAGTTTTTGCGCTACTGACAGCGAGATTGGGCAATTATTAACCAGCCACCGGGGACAGACAGGACATTCACAGGGGAAGTGGAGTTCGCTGATAGGTATTGAGATGTTGCGGCGACGCCCGAAAGTGCTTGTTATCCCCAGAAGCGTCTCTTAGCTTTTACTCGAAAATGTCGATAGTCATCTCTAGACAATAGCACGTAGTCTGCAAATAGAGGAGAGTTGGTATGCCGGTCAAACGTCTGTTCAGCAAGTATGGTCTTGAGAATCATGGTATCACCAATGTCCGCAAGGTTCATTGGAACCACAACACGCCCATACTCTACGAGGACATCGTCCGTAATGGCGAAGGCTGTCTGGCTCACCTGGGACCTATTGTCGTGCGGACCGGTCTGCATACCGGTCGTGCCGCCAGGGACAAGTTCATTGTCGAAGAGCCGGAATCGAAGGAGTTGGTCTGGTGGGGAAAGGTCAACCGGCCGTTTTCTGTAGAGAGTTTTGAGCTCCTGTTCCGCCGCCTGCAGGCTTACCTGCAAGGCCGGGACCTGTATGTTCAGGATTGTTTTGCCGGTTATGATCCGCAATACCGTCTGCCGATCCGGGTCATTACCGAGACCGCCTGGCACAGTCTGTTTGCCCGCAACATGTTCATCCAGGCCCTGCCGGAACAACTTGTTGAGCATGTGCCGGAGTTTACGGTTTTGCACGTCCCCAACTTCCAGGCCATCCCCGAAATCGACGGCACTAACTCCGAGGCTTTTATCATCATCAGTCTCAGCCGCAAGCTCGTTCTGATTGGTGGTACGAGCTACGGCGGTGAGATCAAGAAATCGATCTTCACGGTGCTCAACTACCTGTTGCCGCAGGAGAACGTGCTGTCGATGCACTGCAGTGCGAATATCGGCCCTGACAACGACGTGGCTCTCTTCTTTGGTCTCTCCGGCACCGGTAAAACGACGCTGTCGGCTGATCCTGATCGCAAACTGATCGGCGATGATGAGCATGGCTGGAGCGCCCGCGGCGTGTTCAACTTTGAGGGCGGGTGCTACGCCAAGGTTATTAATCTTTCAGCGGAATCAGAACCGGAAATATATGCTACCACTCGCCGCTTTGGTACCATATTGGAGAACGTGGGTATCGACGTTATCACCCGCCGGTTGGATCTCAATGATGCCTCTCTGACGGAAAACACCCGTGCCGCTTATCCCATCAGCCATATCCCCAACGCTCTGAGGGAAAGCATGGCCGGTCATCCTGCGAACGTCATCATGTTGACTGCCGATGCCTTCGGCGTCATGCCGCCCATTGGCCGCTTGACCCCGGAGCAGGCGATGTACCACTTTATCTCCGGTTATACGGCCAAAGTGGCGGGCACGGAATCCGGCATTACGGAACCGCAGGCGACCTTCTCCGCCTGTTTTGGCGCGCCGTTCATGGTGCTGCATCCCACACGATACGCCGAACTCCTGGCGCAAAAGATCAGGAAGCATAAGGTAAACTGCTGGCTGGTCAACACCGGTTGGACCGGCGGGCCGTATGGTGTCGGTACGAGAATGAAAATAGAACACACTCGCGCCCTACTTAACGCCGCACTCGACGGTACACTGGACAAGGTTCCATTCGAGGAAGACCCGATTTTCGGCGTGCAGGTGCCGACCTCATGTCCCGGCGTTCCCGAGCAGGTTCTCAAACCGAGAAGCACCTGGGCTGATACGGAAGCGTACGACCATAAGGCACAGTATCTGGCCGGACTCTTTGCGGACAACTTTAGCGAATACGAGAGTCAGGTTCCCCAGCAGGTGAAAGTGGCCGGTCCACGGGTTAGAAGTGCAGTTGTTTGAGACAGCCAACCGCTGATACGGTTGGCGGAGCCACTATCTTTCACTTCGGCTTCTGCCTGTGCGGGCTATCGAAGCCGGAAAACTTTGTACCTCTCGAATGACCGATCAAGTTCGTAGCGGTCGTATACGAGGTCCTGCAGAGCGGGGTGCGGTTCGTCTATGACAACAATGAACCGCGGCTGTTCCGCCATCAGCAGGTCACGTAGATCATTGCTCACCGGTATGTGATAATACCGTTTCTGCTCATCTGTCATGGGCAGGCCGCCATCAAAACCGATATGCTCCAGTCCTCGGAATCCCGGCTTACCGGAGAGCAATGGAATGGCAGGCCATTCGGCAAGGATCGGACCCGCTGCCTCGCTCTGGTGCAAGTAGTCGCACAGTGACTTGATGTTGTCGATACCGTTGGAGCTGTCCATGTATCGAATCCCGCCCACAAAAATTGCGACGTACGGAATGACACCAAGGGTGTAGATTACAATCAAGAGTGAGGCCAATGCCCCGGATGATTTCCAGATGAAAAACCGTGCATCACGGGAGTAGAACCATTCGAGGGCGGCGGGGGAAGCCAGCAGCAGGAAAGGCAACGCCTGGACAAAATACTGCTGGTGCACCGGACTGGGCAGAAGATACACTCCGCTGATGACCAATCCCGTCAGTCCGGCCAGACCGGTTCTTGACAGGAGAGCTGCCTTTATCCTCTTTGTACCGCTTGATTTCCTCCACGCGATCACGAGACTCCCGATGAATGCCGCCAGCACGATGAGCATCTGCGGATTGATCAGCAGTTTCCCGATGACTTCGAGCCGCTGCAGTACCTTGAAGGCATATGACATCGCCGGGTTTCTAATAAGATGGAAGCCGAGGTTGTTAAACAGGAATCTGTCCGGCCCCATTGCGAACAGTATGATCGTCGGTATTGATACTATGGCTGCGGCCAGTAGAAAGGCAGACGTCTTTGCCGGTTTTCCTTTGCCGGGCTGGTACAAGATGAAGGCGAGAAACAGAAGAAGCAACGGTGCCAGAACGACTCGCGTGTTAAAGGCGATCGCCAGGAAGGCTCCGGATGTTAAAAGAGGGATTATCCTGCGGTTGTCGGCAAAACGGAGAAGCAGACCGAAGCTGGCCATGAGACAGAAGTCAGTTACGGCATACGTTTTGGCGACCGAATGCCAGGTCAGCACGAGTCCCGAAAAACAGTACAGGCTGAGCAGGAAGTGTATGACAGGCTTTCGGGTGGTCGTCTGTCTCAGCAGCAAATAGAACATGACCGAAGTCAGCACAGCCAGTACCACCGAGGCCAGACGGGCAAGGTAAAGGGTGCTGAAACCATGTCCGGTAAAGATGGACATGATATAGGGCAGAAGAGTTATCTGGGGGTAGAAGAAGTCGTGGTAGGGTATTCGGCCATTGGCCACTTCCTGTGCCGCGGCGAGGTAAAACCCTTCATCGCCGTCAACCAGACGGTTGAAAACAAAGAACAATAGGGCCAGGGTGTGCAGGGCCAGAATAGCCAGGGCTTTCCAGTCGATTCGACAAGTACTCAGCATGATGAATAATCACCGGATCATTAGACAGTATTGTACCGAAGATAGTGAATCTGAATGATCAGGGCACGTGAAATCAGCGATCTGGTTAACACTCGTCGTCGGCCAGCGAGCAACCGACCCTTGAGCACGCTTTCATGCAGCATCACTGGAACGCATGCGGGGGTCTATCAATTCCCGGTTTGAGTATAATCCCCCGACGGGAGTGACCATTCATCCTG
>JAOZPL010000062.1:0-5006 GCA_029932795.1 Candidatus Zixiibacteriota bacterium
AAGAAAGAGGACATTCTGCTGGCGCCGGAACGTCTCGTCAAAATAGAAGATTCCGTTACAACCGTTGAAATACAGGACACGCTCGGCGAGATCAAAACTGTTAATGTGAAGACCGGTCTCTCGGATGGGATAAATATCGAGATCGTCGAAGGTGTCGAGGAAGGCGATCTGTTGGTGGAACGCCCACCGAAGGAGATAACCGGCGACTGACAACCTGAATGAGATGTTTCGATGAACCCAGCGCTTTCGATCAAACAGTTCCTTAATGACATGCGGCGGCAGAAGCTCCGTACAATGTTGACGATGTTCGGCATCTTCTGGGGTACCTGCGCCATCGTTCTGCTGTTTGCGTTTGGGAAAGGCATGACCGAAGCCCAACTGAAATCGCAAAAGGGACTGGGCGAGAATATCGGTATCTTCTGGCCCGGTATAACCTCGAGAGAGTACAAAGGGCTGGCCTCCGGACGCCGTATCCGACCCTCTGAAGACGATGTCCTGCTAATAAAGTCAAAAGCGACAACCCTCGCCAGGATTTCGCCCGAGTATTCGCGGTGGAACGTACCCATGAAATATGGCAAGAATACCACCATTCGCAACGTTGTCGGTGTCTGGCCCGAATTCAGCCAGATGCGTAATCTCATCCCGGATTACGGCTCCCGGTTCCTCAACGAGACCGATATGGCTGCCAAACGGCGCGTCGTGTTTATCGGTAACCGGTTGAAGGACGACCTCTTCGGAGACGAGGAGGCGGTCGGGGAGACGGTGCTTATCAATGGCGTGCCGTTCACCGTTATCGGCGTCATGAAGACTAAACGGCAGGACAGTTCCTACAACGGCCGGGACGCTCGTAAAGCGTTCATCCCTTCCTCAACTTTCAAGACCATGTACTCCCGGCGCTACCTGAATGATTTCGTAGCCCAATGCAAACCAGAACTGACTATGGAAATCGCACGCCAGGAGATCTTCGAGATTCTGGGAGCCAAGTACAGGTTTGACCCAACCGACGAGGAAGCGCTGGCTGTCTGGGACATCACCAAGGGGTTTGCCTTTCTCAAGACTTTCTTTCTTGCCTTTCGCATGTTCCTACTGGGTATCGGCATCGCCACCCTGATCACGGGTGGAATTGGTGTCTCCAACATTATGAATGTTGTCCTTGAAGAGCGAACCAAGGAGATCGGTATCAAGATGGCCCTTGGCGCCAGAAAAAGCCATATCCTGACCCAGTTTGTTTTTGAGACATTGCTGATAACCGGCGTCGGCGGCATCTTCGGCTTCCTGTTTGCATATACTGTTGTTTCGGTCTTTCCCATGTTTAACCTGGAAGACTATGTCGGCATACCGACAGTCGATATCTGGGGTGGTGTTGGTGTAGTGCTTCTTCTCGGCATTGTCGGGCTGGTTGCGGGCGTTTTTCCGGCACGTCGAGCAGCCAATTTGCAGCCGGTGCAGGCCTTGAAACTATTCTAAGGTACCTATGCAGTTTAGCACCATTTACAACATCTTCATCAGAGACTTCCGCAAACAGAAGAAGCGGTTGACCCTCACTCTCCTCGCACTCGGCTGGGGAACCATTTCCATCATGCTTCTGCTTGCTTTCGGAGAGGGTATTCACCGGCAAATGCATATCAATCAGAAAGGAATGGGGGAAGGGATCGCCATCCTATGGGGTGGACAGACCCAGATTCCTTTCAAGGGATTGGGTAAAGGGCGGCCGATCCGCCTGCACGCGGAGGATCCCCAGTTCATCAAGAGCCGGGTTCCGGATATCAAGTATATCACCGGAGAGTACCATCGCTGGGGGGCCAGGGTCAAGTACAAGGATGTAGTCCTGAGTGAGCACGTCAGCGGCAACGCACCGGAGTTTGAGCAGATGCGCAACTTTATTCCGGATAGAGGCGGCCGCATGATCAACGCCCTGGACGTGAAACTCAGGAGACGAGTGACTTTTCTGGGAGACCAGCTCAAGGTCCGGCTGTTTGGCGATGAAGACCCGATTGGCAAACGGATTCAGGTGCACGGAGTGCCGTTCACAGTCATTGGTGTCATGATACCGAAAATGCAGATGAGCTCATACAGTGGCATGGATGAAGACATGCTCTCAATTCCCAACACGACTTTCAAAGCCGTCTTCGGTGATCCCTGGCTTGACAACATTGTTTACCAGCCGTACAACATTAACGACATGGAGAACGTCGAGCGGCAGATATACGAGGCGATGGGCGCTAAATACAAATTCGATCCGAAAGACGAGCGTGCGCTGGGAATCTGGGACTACGCCGAAAGTTCCCGGGAGTTCAACAACATGATGACGGGCATCAAACTGTTCCTGGGTATCATCGGCGGGCTGACACTCCTGATCGCCGGGGTCGGGGTGGCCAACATCATGTATGTCTCCATCAAGGAGAGAACGCGCGAAATCGGCATCAAGATGGCGGTCGGCGCCCGCAAGAGTTACGTGCTGACACAGTTCCTGATCGAGGCGCTGATAATCACGTTTGGCGGTGGTTTCGGCGGCATGGCGATCTCATATGTCATGACCGAAGGATTTAAACGGATACCGATTGAGTCGGATGTGCTGGAGTTCATGGGCCGGCCCACCGTATCGCTTGAGATCGGCCTTATCGTAGTTACCATTCTCGGCATCATGGGGCTTCTCTCAGGGCTGTTTCCGGCTATGAAAGCGGCCTCGGTCAACCCAGTGGAGTCATTGCGTTACGAATAATCGTGAAAAAGCAGCAGGATACAGTACCATGCAGAGCATTATGAAGTTAAGGCAGGTGCGAAAGGCATACACCACCGGCACTGTCACGTTCGAGGCTCTAAGAGGAATCAACTTGATGGTCAACCGGGGAGAGTTTATCGCTGTCGTCGGCCCCTCAGGCTCGGGCAAGTCGACCCTGATGAATATCATGGGTTGCCTCGATATTCCCACGTCCGGTGAGTACAGGTTTGAAAACCAACTGGTTAACTCGCTTTCCCCGAATCAACTGGCGGACATCCGCAACCGCAAGGTCGGCTTTGTCTTCCAGGCATTCAATCTGTTGCCGTATGCAACAACCTATGAGAATGTCGAAATCCCTCTTCTGTTCGCCAAGGTGAGCGGCAGGAAACGCAAGCAGCGCATAACCGAACTCCTGGCTCGCCTCGGATTGGCGGATAAGGCCGCCAACAAACCTACCGAACTCTCCGGCGGCGAGATGCAACGCGTCGCCATTGCCCGGGCACTGGCCAACGAGCCGGACGTCATTCTGGCCGACGAACCAACCGGCAATCTAGATAGCGCCTCCGGAGCGGAAATTGTCAATATATTTCGTGAGCTTTGGCAAAGTGGCAAGACCGTGATCGTGATTTCGCACGACGTTTCCATCGCCGAGCATGCGGAGCGAATCGTGAGACTCAAAGACGGCCTGATCGAGACCAACGGCGACCTGTCAAGAGAACAGCCGGCATCTGGTACCGATAATCAGTCCCTCTCCTGACCCCACCGCTGCGTCATCAGGCTGACCAGCACCACCGCCAGAAAGGCCAGCACAAAAGCCGGAACCAGCTCATACAAAGCTGATTTCAAAACCGGTATGTTGCGCCAGATGACCGTGACAATCAAACCGGTCAGCATACCGGCAATAGCACCGGCCTTGTTCGCCCTTTTCCAGAGCAATCCCAAAATGACGACCGGCCCGAATCCCGCCCCAAGCGCAGCCCACGCGTAGAGCACGAACTCGAAGATGACCCGGTTTTTCGTAAGGGCGAAGAATACCGAGATCAGCGCCAGCAGAACCAGCATCAGCCGATCCATCCGCAGGAACCGTCCCCAGTCACGGGCGGCATCCTTCCTCTGCGCCCAGGCGAGAACATCCCGGGAGAGCGACGATGAAACGACAATCAACTGCGAGTCAGCCGTGGAACAGATAGCCGAAACGATAGCAGCTATCACAAAACCGGCCAGAACCGGTGGCAGCAGTTGACCCAATGCCAGCGGCAGCGCCTGTTCGGGATCGGCCAGATCACCGAAGTAGGCCCGGGAGGCGACGCCGAAAAAGATGGCGCCGCTATATACAAGTATGAACCAGACAAAGGCAATCCTGCCGGCCCGTTTGACCGACTCCCTGTCTCTGGCCGCCATAAAACGCGAAAGCACGTGCGGCTGACCCGGATAACCAAGGCCGATACCAAGCATGCCGATTACAAAGCCCAGCAGCCCGAAACTGGTTCTGCCGCCGCTGAGGGTGAGCAGTTCCGGATTCTCGGCGCCAATAGCAGAGCTGATCGGCTCGTAACCACCCATGTGGATAAACAGAATGATCGGCATGCCGATCAGGGCTATCACCATGAATGTCGCCTGTACGATATCGGTCCAGCAGATAGCGCGAAACCCGCCGGTGATCGTATACGTCAGGATAATACCGGCGCCCGCCAGAACCCCGATCCAGTATGGCAGTGAAAAGACAGCCTCAAACGCTTTGCCGGCGGCGTTCATCTGCGCTGCGACATATCCGAGCATGGCGGCAAAGATTATCAACACGGCAACCGCCCTCAGCGCCTTTGACTCGGGACCGAAGCGATGACAGATGTATTGCGGCAATGTTACCGCGCCGCTCTCCCGCGTACTCCTGCGCAGGCGCTCCGCAATTACAAACCAGTTAAACAAGTAACCAGCGGCAATACCGGGTACAATCCAGAGGGCTGCCCAGCCGAACAGGTAGGCCTCGCCTACCAACCCCAGCATCACCCAGCCGGACTCCGATGACGCCGAGGCGGATAATGCCGATGTCCACGGGCCCAACTCGCGGTTGGCCAGTACAAAGTCATCAGCCGTTTTCCGTCTCAACCGCGATGAGTACAGCCCGACAGCAATGATTCCCACGGTATAAACAATAAACGAAAGCCACAGAGCCAGATTCGATTCCACAGTCAACTCCTTGTTCCCTGGTTGAAGGCCGACTCCCAGCGTACATGACCGGTATCAGAGTCGCCTGGCGGAACATTTGCACGGGAAAGAACCAAGT
>JAOZPL010000062.1:5016-9180 GCA_029932795.1 Candidatus Zixiibacteriota bacterium
GTCAAATAAAAACGCCCCGGTTATGGCAGGCAGGCTGTAATTATGCATGACTCATCCTGTAGATGCGATCTTCCACTGGAGATAGCATTGCCTGACAACGGCTGAACAATTTACTATATTGGCTTCGTCATTATGCAGACTTACACAGGCGGGTGGGTCGAAAAAGGTAAATAGAACATACATGAATACCCTGACAAAAGACTACGCCATCGGATCACACTGCTCTTCCATGTCCTGGGGTGGTCTTGAAATGAACGTCCTGCGATTCCTGGTATGGATGAATCAGCGGGGCTGGAGAACGTTTCTGTATGCTCATCCCTCATCGATGTTATATAAGAACGCGGTTCATACTGAAGCGAACGTTCGAGCGGTGAAATCCAGACCCCGACTCGCCGGTGTCCTCGGTGCCATTCGGGTGGCAGATTATATCAGAGAAGATAATGTCAGGTTTCTAACGGTGCATCAGAGCCCGGACATCCTCACCGGTGTTGAAGCCAAGCTGCTCTCGCGAAAGTCCTTTAGACTCATTTACTCTCAACACATGCATATCGGTGGAACCAAGAGAGACATCTTTCATTCTATGGAATACCGCCACCTTGACGCCTGGGTCACGCCTGTTCAATGGCTTGCCGACCGCGTGAGAGAGAAGACCAACATTCCGCCTGAGAAGATTCACATCATACCACGCGGCATCGAACTGGAGCGATTCACACGCAACCGTCCGGACAAAGCCAAAGCCCGCCAGAGACTGGATTTACCCCAGGACGTTCTCCTGGCCGGGGTTGTCGGGCGTCTTGACCTGAAGAAATGTCAGGATACGGCCATCAAGGCGCTGGCGAAAGTCCGTCGGGCAGGACACCCGCTGCATCTGTTGATTGTCGGCGATCAAACTCTCTCCGAAAACACCGGCTACGCGGAGTATCTTCGACAACTGGTCAGCGAACTCGATCTTCAGGACGTTGTTCATTTTAGATCGCATCAGAGGCAGCCGGAATACGCCTATGCGGCTCTTGACATGTTCGTTCTGGCCTCCCAGTCGGAAACTTACGGGATGGTGACGATTGAGGCCATGGCCTCAGGGCTGCCGGTGATCGGCACCGACGACGGCGGGACAATTGACCTGATCAATCACGAAAAAAACGGCCTGCGGTTCACCCCCATGCACGACGATGAGTTGGCATCGGCTATGACAAGATATATCACCGAACCTGATTTCGCGCAGGGCGTTGCTCGGCAAGCGGAACAGGACGCGCTCGCGAAGTACTCCCACACATGCCAGTGCGAAGCATGGGAGAGGTTGTTTGACAGGCTTTCCGGTTGAGACATGCTTCGTATTTTCTGACCGGCAGGCCAGGTACTCTTTGTCTCAAAGTCGATCTCGCAATCTCACCTGAGCCCGTTAAGGCATCCTCCCGGGGCGAATGTGATTGACGTAAGCCGGAAATCCTTATTTTTCTATAGAAAAAAGGTAATACAAATGGCCAGAGTAGCTCTACTTACAATGGCACCGGCTGAGAAGAAGCCGCCTTCCGAGGGCGTATCCCTTTTTGCCGAGCGGGTAGCCGCCGGGTTCCCGTCGCCGGCGGATGATTATCTCGAAGGTCAGCTTGATCTAAACAAGCATCTCATCCGGCATCCGGCGGCCACCTTTTTCGTCCGGGTGACCGGGGACTCGATGATCGACGCCGGGATTCATTCGGGGGACATGTTGATTGTTGATCGCTCCCTGGAGCCGGGCGATAAAAAGGTGGTCATCGCGGTAGTCAACGGAGAACTGACAGTCAAGCGTCTATGCAGACAAAAAGACCGACTGATGCTGATGCCGGAAAACGACAAGTACGAACCGATTTTTATTGAAAACGAGATGGACCTTGAAATCTGGGGCGTGGTGACCAGCGCTATCCATATGTTGTAGCAACCACCAACGTTGATGCCATTACAAGAGGTCGAGATGAGACGAACAACGCCTCAAGAAATAACCTGCCCGCCCGAGGCTCTTAACGGCTGTTTTGCCCTCGTGGACTGTAATAATTTTTATGCTTCCTGTGAACGGGTTTTCAATCCCAGGCTGCAGGGCAGGCCGATTGTGGTTCTATCCAACAACGACGGCTGTATTGTGGCGCGTTCCAATGAAGCCAAGGCACTGGGAATTGGTATGGGGAAACCGTTCTTTCAGTGTCGTGATGTTATCGGAAAACATCGTGTTCACGTTTTTTCTTCCAACTACGCCCTGTACGGCAGTATGTCCGAGCGGGTAATGGCCACGCTGGCGCAGTTCACACCGGAAATGGAGATTTACTCCTTCGATGAGTCGTTTCTTTATTTAAGCGGCTGTGATCATCTCAGCGAGTATAACGACCTGACCGAATACGCCCGTACCATTCGCACCACCGTGATGCGATGGACTGGTATCCCGGTCTCGATCGGCGTTGCCCGTACCAAGACTCTGGCTAAAATAGCCAACCGGCTGGCAAAAAAATCAGCCGGGGCAAAAGGGGTGTTCAATCTGATTGATTCGCCATATATAGATCAGGTGCTGGAACAGGTCCGTGTTTTTGATATCTGGGGAATAGGCAAACAGAACGGAAAGAAGCTGAGAGAGAAAGGTGTGCTCAATGCAAAACAGTTGCGGGATATTGACGACAACCTTATTCGCAAGCAGATGGGGGTGGTCGGCCTGCGACTGGTATACGAACTACGAGGGATCTCCTGCCTTTCCCTTGAGACCCGTCCCCCACCGCGCAAAGGAATTATATCATCGCGTTCGTTTGGGCGAAAGATTGAATCCCTCGAAGAATTAAAAGAGGCGGTGACGGCTTATGTCACCAATGCGGCAGCCAAACTCAGAGAGCAAAATCTGGCGGCACGGTTGTTAACCGTTTTTCTAACCACCAACCCCTACAGTAAAAGTGACGGACAGTACAGTAACTCGATTGTAGTTCGTTTACCGGCGGCAACCAATAATACGGCCGAGTTGATTCACCGCGCCATGCGGGGGGTGGAACGAATATATAAGAAAAGCTTCCGGTATAAAAAGGCTGGCGTGATGCTCGATGAACTCATTCCGGCTGACCAGATACAGGGAACCTTGTTTGACTACAGCAATGTCGAGCGCGACAAGAAACTGATGGAAACATTCGACGAAGTAAATACAACAATGGGATCGGGAACGCTTAAATACGCCACTCAGGGTTCAACACAGCCATGGAGCGGAAGATGCAAAAACCGCAGCCCGCGCTATACAACCAGTTGGAAGGAACTGGTCAATGTCGCTGCCAATTAACCCGTCCTTACATCAGGAGCGTGGGACTTTCCTGACAGTATACTCTGCTTGTCTTAAACTGACTAAAAGTTATGATTAACCTTCGGATTGAAATCAGACAGGTAGGTCAGGTGCCCTGTGCATCTGACAAAGAGTTGATGCACTGATCGCACTACTTATGTATATTACGATGGCAGAATCATATCGGGTTCCCTTCCACATGAACTGAGGAGGTAATAACAGTGACGTTACACGAGGCAATTGTAACCGTATTAAGGAGTAAGGGTACACCTATGTCGCCGCGAGAAATCGCCGATGAGATTAATCGAAGGCGCCTGTACATCAGGGGAGATGGGAGACCTGTGCCATCTTCGCAGATCAGTGCACGAGTGAACAAATACCCCCATCTGTTTGCGCGGATCGACTCTCTAATCGAACTAGCCAAAAGCAGAACTGTCTACGCCAAGGCCCGAAGAGGGAGAATAACTGAACGGTCCGCTCGGTCAGGCGATCCAAGAGGGCACTCCATAGAACGGAATAACGATGTAACGAAGATTAACTTTCTGGAGAGGAAAGGCTTCAAATGTATCGGCACGATAGGCGAACTTACGGAATTAGGTCTTCCTGATATAGACGAGCTCGCGTGTTGCGGAGTATACGCCATAACAACACCTCACGACTACCGTCCGAGTTACGTACCTCTTAACATGACAGAACGTCAGGGGAACGTTATCAAGCCATGGCGAATCGAAGCACTAGAAAAGAAGTGGGTGGAGAAAGCTGACATTGTGTATTATGGATTGGCAGGTGAAAGATCGTTTCGTCCACTTAAAAAACGTCTGAGAGATCTGATCCAGCATGGCGCTGGAAAAACAACTGACAGGGGTCCGCACAGAGGCGGT
>JAOZPL010000063.1:0-1858 GCA_029932795.1 Candidatus Zixiibacteriota bacterium
GGCGGATACGGAGGTTTAGAGCCTCTTTTATCGGCGAGAGACCAGCCAGGGCAACTACCGAGAGTATCGCGTTATCCTCAGAATAGTATCCGACGTCCGGCATCGGAAAATCATAAATGAACGGCTGCGTGTGGAAGGCCTTCTTGAGCAGATCGTAATCAATCTGTGCGTCGTCATATTTGCCATCAGCAGCGTAAATCCGCATACTCAGGTAGCGTGCGAAAGCATCGTTGTAAAACCGGACACGCTTCGGCTGATAGCTGATATTAACACCGGCCGTGTCATCCTCCATCCCGCGCTGAAGTTCCTCGGCGGCGGCGGAGTACTTTTGCTCCAGCAGTTCCAGCTTCTCGTTGGCCCGACGTATCTCAACAAAAGCGTCATCGAACTTGTCGAGGGCCAGGTAGTTGAGGGCGCTTATCAGGTTAGTATAGAGGATTTCGTAATCCTCGCCGGCATACTCCACAATATTGTCATTAAGGAGTAAAGAAGCTGCCCGGCGGGAAACACTCTTGGTGAACAACTCTTCAGCCGCAGCTTCAGCCTGATGCAGCTTCTCGTTGCTGACATCATAGTTGCCGGCGTAATGGTTGACCATGCCGGCGTCAATGAAATATAGAAGGCGATCCTTGTTGGCGAATTTGTTGGCTTCGCGGGCAGCCTCAAGTTTCGCCACGGCGGCCTCGTAATCATGCGCGTGCAGATCGGCGGAAATCGGCTCGTAGAAGCCGCGCTTAGTGGCGACCGAGCTGCAACCGCAAAACAGGGCTACCGATGTCAGCAGCCCTGCCAGCAGACAGTTAGTGAAGAATCGCGAAGGCGCCTTCGCCATTTACAGTTTCCATTCGCCCTGGGAAATACCCTTCTTGATTTTCTTGGTGCCGATCCAGGCTTTCTCCATGCTCTCCACATTGATCAGTTCCAGATCGGTCTGATAGAAGACAACCTTCTTGCCTTCCACCTGGTCGAGAATCGTCTTGACTGACCCCAGGAGCACAAAGTCGGCGCCGGTCTCCTGGCGCAATCGTTTCACGGTTTCCCGGGAAGCGAACTCATACTGCTCCTGACGTTCCTCGCGGATCTCGCTGCGTTGATCTTTGCTGGCCACAAACCGAACCTTGCCGGAGTTGATCAACTCCCGTTCGAAATCCTTGGTGAACGTCTCGGTATTGATATGCTCGTTACTCATGTTGCGTATCGTGCCGACTGTCACCACCGGCTTTTGCCCGTGGGCGGCAGCGAAGTCGGTCAGCCAAACGCGCATAAGACAATCGGAGATCATCTCCTGCGCCACCAGCCGGGAATCGGTATCATTCCACCTGCCGCTGAGGTCGGTTGTTGACTCCGGGCTGAGCCGTGTCACCTGCCTGCCGCCGCCGCATCCAAGCAGCGTCAGCACCAGCACCAGGATTGCACACGTTCTAATCATTTCTTTGCCCTTCCTCTTCTAATACACTTTCACATTGTTGTTCTCACACACATACAGCTATTATCGACAGTATCCCTGTCAAATTAAACCTACAGAGATTCTGTCTCATGATGATCTCGGCACCATGTATAGCCGCAAGTCGTTTTTATGTCAAGTTTTGAATACGGGCCAGGGAACGCTGGAGAAACGGCACGAGAATGATCTTTCCCCTGTTAGGATCATGCAGCTTCCACGCACGAAAGGTGATCCTAATTCACAATATGTATCGCGCGTTTGTTCGCATTCAGGCCGGCTTCCATGAGGGCCTCTGACAGCGTTGGGTGCACGGCCATCATGTGACCGAGGTCTTCGGAGGTACCGTCCTTCTCCATTAAAATAGTACCGGCAAAAATGATGTCTCCCGAATGTGGACCGAAAACATGAATCCCC
>JAOZPL010000063.1:1868-4778 GCA_029932795.1 Candidatus Zixiibacteriota bacterium
ATCCGAGCCCAAGCGCTCAGTCATCGCCTTCTTGATGACCTTGGCAAACCCATCGGTCGCAAGCGTGGCGATGCCTTTGCCGACTGCTCTATATGGGAACTTGCCGACCTTGATCTTCCTGCCTGAAGCTGCCGCCTCTTTCTCACTCATGCCGATGCCGGCGATCTCAGGATCAGTGAACACGGCATACGGGACGGCTTTCCAGTCAACACCTGTCGTGGAGCCTGCAATGGCCTCGACGGCAGCAATCCCCTCATGTGAAGCCTTGTGCGCCAGCAGCACACCCCCGGCAACATCGCCGATGGCAAAGATATTGTCCACATTTGTCCGCATCAACTTGTCGACAGTAACAAATCCATGTGAATCAAGCTTCACACCAGCCTTCTCGAGATTCAGGCTGGCGGTGTTCGGCCTCATGCCGGCCGCAACCAGAACGACATCAAACGTCATCTCCTTGTTCCCCTGCGGGCTTTCAAACACGACCTCAACTTTGTCGCCGGTCTTCTTCGAAGATAACACCTTCGAAGATAAGTAGATTTGCATCCCCTGCTTTTTCAGGGCCCTCTCCGATCCTGCCGATATGTCCGCATCGAGAAGCGGCAACACGGCCTCCAGCATCTCCACTATCGTCACTTTGGCGCCGAGGGTGTTGTAAACAGTCGCCATCTCCACACCTATGGGACCAGCGCCGACCACGAGCATACTCTCGGGGATACTTTGAATATCAATCGCCTCTTTGGGACCGATTATGCTCTTACCGTCCGACATGAGCATCGGCAATTCAATCGGCGTGGTACCGGTGGCAATAATAAAGTGCTCGGATTCCATTGTCGTTCTTGAATCGCCGTTAACGAGTTCAATCTCTTTTTCAGACAGAAATGATGCGGCACCGCTATGGACTTCGACCCCTGCTTTTTCCAGCAACAGTTTGACGCCGCCGGTCAGACGCTTGACAGTATCATTCTTGTGCTTTCTAAGTTTGTCCAGATCGATCTGAACATTTTCAGCAGTCAGACCGATTCGCCTCGATACCTCCAATGTCCTTTTTAATTCCGTCGCATAGAGCAGCGCTTTCGAAGGAATACAACCCCAGTTGAGGCAGACACCGCCAAGATGTTCCTTTTCAACAATGGCGGTCTTGAAACCCAGTTGCGCCGCCCTGATCGCAGCCACATATCCGCCCGGTCCGGCTCCGATAACCGTCAGTTTGTACTTCTCAGCCATTTTACCTTTCTCTCTATTCCAGCAAAAAACACAAGCCAATCATAACAGCAATCCTGACACTCCCCAATCCTCAGCGGGAACACAGTCAAATGCTGTCAGCTTAACCATTCGTTTATTCGAGCTACATCCTGTTGCGCCTTCTCGTAATCGTCAGGCCGTCCGATATCCAGCCAGTAACCGTCATACGGATAAGCACACACCTTCTCGCCTCGCTTCAACAGAGTATGCATCAGATCATCAAAACCGAAGGTTGTCTTTTCCGGCACAAGATCAAGGACCTGCCGGGAGAAGACATAGATACCCATTGACACGGAAAAGCGATAGACCGGCTTCTCGCTGAAACCGGTAATGCGCCCATCTGACGAGAGCTCCATCACACCGAAATCGATTTTTTCAGAGCGATTATGTGTCGCCACTGTCAGGGTCGCATCTGATTCCAAGTGATGTTCATACAACAGGGCGACATTGAGATCGCTCAATATGTCTCCGTTCGACACCAGGAAATCATCCGGCAGACCACTTATCAACTTTAGCGGACCGACAGTCGAGAGCGGCTTGTCCTCCACGGAATACTTGATTTCCAGGCCGTACCTGTCGCCATCACCCAGAACGGACATGACCAGATGGGCCAGGTGATTGACCGCCAGATGAACTCTCGTGACCCCGGCTTTCTGGAACTGTCTGAGTAATATTTCAATGATCGGTCGCTCACCGACCGGTACCAGTGGCTTGGGCAGATCAGCGGTGTACGGCTTGAGTCGAGTTCCTTTCCCGCCCGCAAGGATGACCGCTTCCATAACAGCGCCACAGTCCCTTACATCATATACCGGTCGGCCTGGTATCCCGGCAGATCCCGGTAATCGGCAAACCAGTCAATTGTAAGACGCAGGCCGTCCTCGAGTGACACGCTCGGCTTCCAGTTCAGTATCCGTTCCGCTTCACCAGCGTCACACAGGAGACGATCGACCTCACTTGAGGAAGGACGTACCCGCTGCGGATCCGTTTCAACCTTTATCTCCCTGCCCATTAATTCCGCGATCTTATCCACCAGATCACGAATCGAAACCTCCCTGCCCGAACCAAGCTGGATCACCTCGCCAACCGTACGTTCGTTTCCGGCAGCGGCCAGGAAACCATCAACAATATCACTGACATACGTGAAGTCACGTCTTGGAGTCAGCGAACCCAGTTTGATGATGGGCTGATTGGCCAACAATTGCGTGATTATAGTGGGGATGATAGCGCGCGCTGACTGCCGAGGCCCGTATGTGTTGAAGGGACGAATTATCGTCACGGGCAGATCGAAGGAACAATAGAATGAAACCGCCATCTGATCGGCAGCTATCTTGGTTGCCGCGTATGGCGACCGGGCAACAACCGGATGTTTTTCGTCCATCGGCGTGTACTGGGCGCCGCCGTATACCTCCGAGGTCGACGCATGAATCACCTGCAGGACAGCGTTTCTTCTGGCTGCCTGCAGGATATTCAGAGTGCCGTTGATGTTAGTGTCAAGATAGCTGTCCGGGGAACGGTAAGAAAACGGTATAGCTATGAGGCTGGCAAGGTGATAGATGATATCCACCCCCCGGATGGCGTCGTCCATCAGATGCGGATCCCTTATGTCAGCAGGAACGATCTCAAGT
Source organism: Candidatus Zixiibacteriota bacterium (assembly GCA_029932795.1). Lineage (GTDB taxonomy): Bacteria > Zixibacteria > MSB-5A5 > GN15 > FEB-12 > JAOZPL01. The sequence continues at coordinate 4,736 of JAOZPL010000063.1, forward strand.
TTCGCCCGGAGCTTGGCCGGTACCTGGTCAAGCCACCCGGAAG
>JAOZPL010000063.1:4788-9094 GCA_029932795.1 Candidatus Zixiibacteriota bacterium
CTCCGCCAGGTGAGAGCCAATAAACCCATCCGCCCCCGTAACCAGCACCTTTTTCCCGGCTACTGACACCGATATTTACCCTGCAAGACCATCAGATCTCCGCCAGTATTCCCCTGGCCATGTTGAGCTTCTCACCCCAGAGCCCCAGTTTGATCGCTTTCTGAAGCTGTTCTTTAGCTCTGGTATCGCCTTTCTTATAATACGCCATGCCGAGATAGAAACATGCTTCCGGGCTGTCAGGGTAAAGGCGAGTGGCTTTCTGGGCTTCTCCCCTGACGTTGTTAAACTTGTCGCACTGGAAGGAAACGTAACAGGAATTGAGAAGAGACCGTAGCGATCCCTGATCGTGGAAGATAGCTTCTCTGGCCAGATTGGTTGCCTTGTGAAGGTCCCGCCGTATCGAGGCCAGACAATGGGAGTAATACAGGCTGAGATCAACGTTGACCTGTACCTTCCCGCGCAACTCCTCAAATTTCTCGATAGCTTTCTCATGCTCCCCCTTACCGAAGACTGCCCGGATGCTCTGTACCTGAAGGTTGACATTCTCCGGTTCAAGGGAGAGACCCTCTTCGGCCATCTTGAGGGCAGTGTCAAATTCACCGTGGTCCACGTACACCCGGGCGGCCAGCAGGTAAGCATCAGGATTGCCGGGGTTGAGTTCCGGGGCGCGAGAAACAACCGCTTTGGATAGATCCATTTCCCACTTGCGCATCAATTGCTCGCTGAAATCACGATACCAGTTCATATTACCTTTCAGGTGGGCGATGTTCCGATTGAACAGTTCAATGGCACTGTCGATCTCACCTGTCCTGACCATAAGTTCGGCCCGGGTCAGGGCAAGCTCCGGGAAAATATCGGTTAAATATGCATAAGAACGCATGACTTCGAGAGCTTTATCAAACTTACCAAGTCGCTTATACATTTCCACCCAGTTTCTGAGAGCCGGTTGGAAATAACTGTCCTGTTGGAGTGCCATGCGATAATGTTTCTCAGCTTCGGCAGGCAAACCTATTATCTGGTCAGCATACAGATCGGCCATTGCCAGCAGCCAGCTGGATTCCTCACCATGTTTGGTGAGAAAACCGACCATGACCGAATCAAACCTCTCGTACAGTCTATGGCGACGCAATAAATAGGCGTAAGCCAGCCCGTATTCACGCTCGCCATTCTTCCACCCGGCGGTTTCTTCAATAGACTCAACCGGTTTCGGTTCTCCCATAATCATCGAAATCAACTCAACTTCCCCACTTGCGAAGTCCTTAAAGGACTGGGTATAGTCCCCGTCAATAATCATTCGCCGAGCAACATCTAAATCAGCTGTACAGGTTAACAAGTCAGCTCTCATCCACCTGGTTTTGACATCGTAGAGAACAACGCTGAGAGTACCATCATTGATCCCTCTGAACTTGGTGCCCGTTCTGCCAGCCTTGTAACTATCCCTGGCGGCCCAGCTGTAAAACACACGCATGCCGTTCACAGCCGACCCGGTTATGTCCTTCACCGCGACTGCCTTGATCACCTGACGGGCGGCATACAGGTAGTTATGCTTCAGACACCGGAAAAGATGAGTTTGCCGATACCTAAAATCAGTATCTTCAGCGGATAGCGATTTGGTGCTGTAAATGATGGCTGAGTCAATCAGTCCGGCGGTCTCGTAGAAGTCCGCTACCTGAGCATAGAACTCAGCGGTTTTTGGTCCTACCATCAATGCCTGTCCGAAGGTCTCGGCAGCCGAATCTGTTTCCCGGCGGAGCCACTGGAGCCTGGCTCTGAGGATCTTTGCAACTGCTTCCTCCGAATCGGAGAGGTTCAGCTTCTCAAATGCCTGCTGCGCTCCGTTCAAATCGCGATTGTCGATCAGTGCTCCAATCAGATGAACCTTCGTAGTCATATCAACGTTGGCAAAGGCAACCGCCCGTGCATATTCAGTCGCAGCTCGCTCGGTCTTTTCCAGCCGGGTATACACGCGCGCCGCCGCACCCCTGGCCGGAACAAATGACGGCTCCATCTCAATGATCGCCAGATAGACCTGCAACGCATCGTAAAACAGATACTGGCTCTCCAGTAACAGACCCTTGCCGTACAGGCCTTGAGCCGATGTGGGGTTCTCGACTATCAGTCGCTGAAACGTCGCCCCGGACTCCACGAACTCACAGTTCTCGATCTGCTCCAATCCCCTCTCGAAAAGGGCTTGCCACTTTTGCTCAGGCGTTTTGGAACAGCCACTTATGAGCAGAATTAACGAAGCGGCAGTGAACAGTCTCCTCATTTGTGCCTCTTGAATTTTCTGGTTGCGCCAGGCGTTTACCGAAGTACTAATAATACTCTTTTACGTTACTTCAAAGGAGAATTTCCGGGAAAAGCCGAAATGGCAGCAAAAATCATGCTGGTCACAAAAAATAGTTTTGATAAACCACTCAAACGCTCTTAATTAATGTTATGTGTTTACTGGAATCCAGGAATCTCGTCAAACGCTACCGCAAGAGGGCTGTTGTTAACGATGTTTCAATCATGGTTCATCCGGGGGAAGTAGTCGGCCTGCTGGGACCCAACGGAGCAGGGAAAACAACCACCTTTTACATGATAATAGGCTTTATTCAGCCTGACGTCGGTCAGGTCTTTCTTGGGGAAAAAAATATCAGTAGCTGGCCGATGTACCGCCGGTCGAGCCTGGGGATCGGATATCTTCCGCAGGAGGCTTCGGTTTTCAGGAAGATGACGGTCGAAGACAACATAATGGCCATCCTGCAATTTCGGAAGATGACCCGTCGACAACGTCATTCCCGCCTGGAAGAGCTTCTCAATGAGTTGGATATTACTCATCTTCGGAAAAATAAAGCCTACACCCTGTCCGGTGGTGAAAGGAGGCGCGTCGAAATCACCCGGGCCCTGGTCAACGAGCCACAGTTTATCCTTCTTGACGAACCTTTTGCAGGGATCGACCCAATCGCCGTAGAGGATATCCAGAACATCATCCACCGGCTGATCGAACGCGGTCTGGGTGTGCTGATTACCGATCACAATGTCCGGGAGACCCTGTCGATTTGTAACCGGGCATACATAATGTGCGACGGCAAGATTCTGAAATCCGGCAACTCCGAGTTTCTTGCCAACGACCCTGAAGCGAGAAGAATCTACCTGGGTGAGAAATTCAAGTTGAATTGACCGGCTTTCAGCTGGTATCAAATAAATGAACGATGTTGGCTAATACCATGAACAAGAGTCTCCCCGACTCCGATAAGAGAAACAAAGAACCGTTTCCGGGAAAACAAGTGTATAAATGGTATGAGCCAACAGGTTAAACCATGAAACTGGAACTCAGACCCTCATTACAACTAAGGCTGGCTCCGCAACTGATTCAATCTCTTAAGATGTTGCAGATGCCGATCCTGAAGCTGGAGCAGACTCTTCGGCACGAACTGGCAATCAACCCTCTGCTCGAAGAAATCGAAGAACCGGAGGAAAAGACAGAAGATACAGCGGAAGAGGCAGCCGAGTCCAGCGAGGAAAACGATTCCGACAGCATCGACTGGGATGAGTACCTTTTTGACGACGAAGAGGGCTATAAGGTCCGAGAGCCGCGGGAACGGGAGGAGTATCGCTTTGAGGGAACCGCTGCCGCCTCGGAAAGCCTCTATGACCATTTGCTGGAACAGCTTGCCTTCCTGAAACTTTCTGAAGAAGACCACCTGATCGGGGAGTACATTATCGGCAATATCAGCCCGGATGGCTACCTGACGATCTCCGTGCCAGAGATGGCCGCGGAGCTGGAAGCCGAAGAAGAGAAGATCGCCGGTATTCTGGAGATGATCCAGCGTTTTGACCCAACCGGTGTAGGCGCTCGGGACCTCCGTGAATCCCTCCTGATCCAGCTTAAAGAAAGAAATATGAAGGGCACGCTGGCCTACCGTCTCGTTGATGAGCACATCCGTGATTTGGAACGTAAGTCAACTCTTCAAATCGCGAAGATGATGAGTGTTCCCTTTGAGAAAGCGCAACGGGCGATGGAATACATCAAAAGCCTTTCTCCCACGCCGGCCTACGGTCGCTTTGATCCGGCCGCCATGCCGATTATTCCGGACCTGATTATCGAGCGATACGGTGACGAATTTACAGTCTTCCATAACGACCGCAATATCCCCCGCCTTCGCATCAACACCAACTATAAGAACCTCATCAAGCGGGGTAGCGCAACCTCCAAGGATACCAAAGCATACGTACGGCAGAAACTGGAGCAGGCTCGGTGGCTGCTCAATTCCATAAATCAGCGTCGAACCACGATGATCCGGGTTATGGAAGCTATTAT
>JAOZPL010000064.1 GCA_029932795.1 Candidatus Zixiibacteriota bacterium
AGGTCTCGCAGCACGTGTGGCACCGGCTCCGCCCAGTTGGCGGTCGTGATGAACATCACTCGGGACAGGTCAAACGGCAGATCAAGATACAGATCATTGAAAGAGTCATTCTGTTCAGGGTCGAGTACCTCAAGGAGCGCCGAGGAAGGGTCACCGCGGAAATCGGAACCGAGTTTGTCAACCTCGTCCAGCATGATGATAGGGTTATTCGAGCCACAACGTTTAATTGACTGGATAATGCGCCCCGGCATAGCACCGATATATGTCCGCCGGTGGCCGCGTATTTCCGCCTCATCACGCATGCCGCCAAGCGACACGCGGGCAAACTTGCGCCCCATCGCTCGAGCTATCGACCTGCCCAGCGAGGTCTTCCCCACACCCGGCGGACCGACAAAACAGAGGATAGGCCCCTTGATATCAGATTTAAGTTTCCGAACCGCCAGATGCTCCAGAATGCGGTCTTTCACCTTTTCGAGATTGTAATGGTCTTCGTCCAGGACTTTCTTCGCTTTCTTCAGATCCAGAATATCGATGGTGGATTTAGACCATGGCATCGCTACCAGCCAGTCGAGATAGGTCCGCGCGACCGTGTATTCCGCCGAAGACGGTGACATATGGGAAAGGCGATCCAGTTCCTTGAAGGCTGCCTGCTCGGCAACCTCCGGCATTTTCGCTTCCTTGATCCGATGATCAAACTCCTCGATCTCTGAACTCTCACTGTCCCCGAGCTCCCGCTTGATCGCTTTGAGCTGTTCACGTAGGATATAATCACGCTGGGATTTGCCGAGTTCCGTGGCTGCCTGCGCCTGGATCTCCTGCGAAAGCTCCAGCACGCCTATCTCCTTATTGATAGCATGATGAAGAGCCTGCATCCGTTTGAGAGTGTCGAGCTCCTCGAGCATTGCCTGTTTCTTTTCAAGGGAGATATTCAGGCTGGAAGCGATGAAGTCGCACAGTTTTGACGGCGTGTCCTGATTGATCGCCGAGACATGAAACTCCTCATTAAGGTATGGCGCCAGATCGACAAGTGTTTTGATACGCTCGACCAGGTTGCGCTGGAGCGCTTCCATGCGGACTGTCTCCTTGCAGATCTCATGAAGCGGCTCCACCTCCGCCATTAGATGCGGCGATGCCGAAGTGAAGCGAACAATCCTGATCCTCTCCAGCCCCTGAATCAGGAATCGCACCGTGCCGTCGGGGAAACGAAGCATCTTGAGAATGCTCCCCGCCGTGCCAACTGTGTGCAGGTCTTCCGGCCCCGGATTCTCTACCGAGGCGTCTTTTTGCAGAAACAGGCCGATCCGCGAACCGCGCATCAGCGCTTCATCAACAAGCCGCGTCTGTTCCGCCTCCTGTATCATCAGTGGGACAACAAGAAACGGATAGACCACCGTTCCCTTGAGCGGCAGAATCGGCAGCACCTGAGTGCCGACTTCTCCCTCTGTCTTGGCTTGATCCAGAACGTCTGTCAATTCAACCTCAATAAGCTTTAGCTTCCTCTCATATTGTATCGGCCAATCTGCGCAGGAATTGAACAGCGGCCTGACAGCCAGCCGCAGCGGTTAAACAAGGCCCACCGTCCAGGGTTCCGTGCGAATCACACATTAAAGCGAAACTGGATGACATCCCCATCTTCGACGACGTACTCTTTTCCTTCCAACCGCATCCTTCCGGCAGCTTTGAGCGCCGCCGAGGTCTTATACTCCATGTAATCGTCAAACCTGACGACTTCAGCCCTAATAAAGCCGCGCTCCATATCCGAGTGCACCACCCCCGCAGCTTTCACCGCGATTATCCCCTGGCTGACCGGCCAGGCGCGCACCTCGTTTTCATTAGCCGTAAAAAACGAAATCAAACCCAGAAGCGCGTACGACTTCTGAATCACCTGCTGCACGGCGGGGGTTTTGATACCGAGTTCGTTGAGAAACGCCTGCCGCTCTTCTTCTTCGAGCGACACCAGCTCCATCTCGATCTTACCGCACATCACCGCCAGTTCCCGCTTCCCGACGTCGACAAAGTGGCTGTGTTTCTGTGCGATGTCTTCAGCTTCACCAAGTGCCTCTTCGGGAATGTTCAGAACGATCAGCAGCGGCTTCTGCGAGAGAAACATGAAGCCGCGAAGCAGCCGGGCGTCCTCCTCGGCCAGTTCCATATCGATGAGCGGGCGTTCCTCTTCAAGCACGGTCAGGCAGCGTTTCAGAAGCTCCAGTTCGCGGATTTCTGACTTGTCACCGGTCAGTTTGATCCTGCGCTCCCGCTTGTTGATATTGGTCTCAACCATCACCTGATCGAGAATGATCATCTCGTCGATAAGATTCTGGATATCCGTCTCCGGGTTGGCCTCAGGCGAGAAGGCGTCCACCACCATGATAAAAGCGTCCATCTGGTGAAGCTCAGGTGTGACCTCCAGCCCTTTGGATTCCTTCCCTTTGCCGGTAAAACCGGGAGCATCGAGAAACTCGATCTCCGCCGGCGTGACTTTCTTCGGCTTGACCAGTTCCGCCACTCTGAATGGCCGCTCATCCGGGACTTTTATCACCGCCCGATGAACCGCCTGTGAATAATCACCAACAGCCTCCTGTTGCCCGGCGGCGGCGTTAAACACGGTCGTCTTGCCGCACTGCGGCTTACCGATAATGCCCAGTTTCATATATGTTTATTGTATACGAAATCAGGAGGTATGGCAAGGGGTATGTGGGAGGAATCTGTTCCCGTTTCGTCAGGTCTTACCGACGACGAAATTGGTGGTGTGATCTGACGAATCCTTCGGCACGATGATACTGTCCCACACGCCATTTACTTACTGTCGGTTCACACATTTGGCAAGCCAAACGCAAGAACCAACAGAACAAGAACACACCAACGAGCGGCAGGGGTGGAACCCTGCCAATCATTTAAGGTAGGTCAGGCTGAGCCTGTCGAAGCCTTTACCCATTTCTTATCGGCAGGTCACTGCGCCTGCCACATGCCGGTTCCCTTTCCCTCACCACCCCACCAGATACCCAATGAAACCCAGAATCAATCCCACCACCAGGTTGATCGCCTTCACGAGTAGAAATACGCGACCGGACTGGGCCAGCAGGGGAAGCATGCCGTGGCCGTCCTGCACAACCGAACTCGCAAAGAGCGTGCTGAACGGAACCGTCCCCCGGTCAAAGAGGGTCACAAAGATCAGATGCGGGCCGGACTCCGGAATGATACCGACCACACAGGCAACCAGCAGGATAATGAGAACGTTGTCCTTGATCAATGATTCGAAATGCAGGTTCTCGATGAGCAGGTGAGTTACAATCAACGCGCCGAAAGTCCATAGAAAGATGCGCAGAAGATGCTGCCGGGCAATATGTCTCCAGAGATGTTCCTGCAGGAAATGCTCCGGCACAGTAGCTACGACAAAAACACCGACCGCAACACTGAAGGCTATCGTAATCCGCTTCCAGTCCCATGTCTGCGTGCCGAGCGATCCTGTTAACACGCCAACAGCAAACAGGATCAACAGACTCATCAGTGCCGCCCGGGCCAGTGACAATTCCCGCCACTGCCTGACAATCCCGAATGCGGAAAAGCAATCACACGGCTCCTCCTCGTGGATTTCAAGACACTCGCACTGTACCACTCCAGCCAGCTTCGTACCCTTTATAGCAACATCCGTCAGCCAGCCCGCCGCAAGACCGGTTACAGCCAGAATGCCAATCAGAAACAGTGCCTTCTCAGGTATCAACGCTAACATTACATAGGCCTCGTCGCCGCAGGTGGTAATCATGGCCGCCACAAGCGCGCCAAAACTCACCACTCCATGTGAATACATCGCCACCACAGCAAACGCGCCCAGGCAACCCGGTGTCGCCCCCAGCAACACCGCTACCAGATACTGCACCCACAATTGGTCGCCCAGACCCTTTTGCCATGCCCCCCGGCTGACCACGTTTACATATTCGATGATGAGCATCATCAGAAAGACAAAGGCGGAGATCATCAGGGTATGACTCAAGATATCGACAAACATCACAATTTTCCCTGTTATTGAGGTGACCGATATTGTTACAATGAAGAAAGGGGATATATAAGTCAACACCTATTTGGATTCATTTTTCGGGACGCCGCACAATCTCGCAGAACAGGCTCGATTCATCCACCTCGACAATCCGCGTCTCAACATCCAGTTTCTTCGTCATTGAAACGAACTCGTCCGGTTGCACCGTCGTTGCCGTGAAACCGTCTTTGCAGACAATTACACCATTGCCGGTCTTCATGTAATCTATTTCTCCCAGAAGGCCCACTTTCGATTGTAGTTCAAACCACCGCAGCCGATTTTTCCAGAACTTACCTGAATAACTTGAAAAGAGGACGACTCCACCCCGCTTGGTAACGCGAATGCTCTCCCGGATCAACTCCCTCTGATTCACATGGAAAGCTGAAATGCCGTTCTGGACACAGACGACCATGTCAAAGACACTATCACGAAAGCCGAGTTGAACGGCATCCATACACAGCAGATCGCAGTTTGAAACACCGCCAAGCGTCTCCTGTCCAAGAACAAGACTGGCGAGGGACGTGTCTATTCCGATAACCCACCCGGCTTGCCGCGCCAGCGCGGGGAGTATTCGTCCATAGCCGCAGCCCAACTCCAGAACCACGTCGCCTGGGCTGACCTTTTGCACAATATAGTCTACTTCGGCATCCAGATACCGGCGTACCCGCGGCGGTGCGATATCATACACCCGTTTCAACCGCTCGGATGAGAGTTTATCGTTGTAATAATCGCTCAATTTGCCATTCCCCTATGACGAAGGGGACAATTCGGCTCACCGGTACAATCATTACCGGACAACCACGACCGGCAAAGCCCTTTCTCGATTCTCATCCAGATGCCGTCAGTATACGCAAAGTTATCCCCGCAACCAAATGACAGAAAAACCGCAGTCATGCATGTGAAATGAAAAAACTGCTCCAGCCGCTTCCCAACGACGAGCGATTCCAAGAGGCAGATCAAACCGTCTCTGGATCAACTTATCCTTGTGTGAGACATATGTGGCTGAGCGGATTCCGGCTTATTCAGCTAGACAGCGGCCTGCGCGTCACGCGCCCTCTTTTTTACCGTGCTGGCCGGTACAAACACACGCACCTCTTTTTTGATTTCGTTGCGCCCGATGTAGTTATGCAGGAGGGCAAGCATAGAGAGAGTCACCTGCTGGCCCCTGGCGGCCACCAACAGGTCGTTCCGAGTCCGGATGTCCTCAGCCAGGACCATCAAGTTGTTGAGATCCCAAATTCCAACAACTTTCGTTTCAACTTCAACATCAACAACCTCAATTGATCTGAGCACTTCCAGAATGAGCGGATGGTATTCTTCCTGGTGTTTTTTCAACTCGACAAAGGCCTGCGTCTGAGTATGTCCGAGTGAAATAAGAGTATCAAAATCCATCGCTGCCTTGAGTATGAGCCCACCTATGACAGTCGGGTCCTCCGGGAGCGTGTCGCCAGACAGTGCCAGAGCTGCAAAGCTGGACTGTTGCCTGGCTATCATCTCAGCAATTGTCTCCAGACGGGGAATCTTGGATAGAAGGTTTCTACCTAACTTCGGGTGCTTTGCAAACAACTCCTGCTCATCCGCCGAGAGGGTTTCGCCGGTATAAAAACGCGACAACGTGTCTGGCGGCAGTGCGATACATCCGGTCAGGGACAGCAGGGCAGCTAACTCATACTGCCAGACTCCGCTCAGACGTAAGCGTCCGGCAATCTGCCGGGCATAGTTTCTTATTCGTGAGGTCCGGCTGAAAGCGACCGGATTAACCAGAGCCAGAATATCCGTTAGTAACTCAACACTTCCCTTTAACGTTCTCTCAAGTAGCTCACGTTCGGCCACAACAAGCCGGTACTGTTTAACCGCCGCATCCACAGCCCACTCCATAGTATCCTTCTGACACGGTTTCACCAGAAAGCGGAAAATATTTCCCGCATTCACAGCGTGCATAGCGGTATCAAGGTCGGCGTTGCCTGTCAGCATCACACGAACCGTATCCGGTGAAAGATCACTGGCCCGAGCCAGGAACTGGATACCATTCATTCCCGGCATACGCATATCGGAAATCACCACCGAGAAAGGACCATCGTTACACAGAATCCGTAAACCTTCAGGGCCACTCTCCGCGGTGAAAATCATGAATCTGCTCCGGAATTGACGGCGGATAGCTGCCAGAAGGTTCGGATCATCATCAACGACGAGTATTCTGTCTGTGTATTTAACGCTCATACGTAACTCCTTTTCCGGTTACTCTCAGCTGCACAGAGTTCACGCAGACGTGGCAACTGGTCGGCCAGGTTAAGCCTCGTGAGATAGTCCCCGTCAACTGTCGACATTTGTACACCAGCTCCGCCCTCGTTATCCTCATGATCCCACACGTTAGCGATATGAACCGCGGTGAGGACATTTACCATTGGACTCGCAGCCTTTTGGGGCGCATGATGCAACGCCACTGCTTCCAGGATCGAGTCGGGCAAACCCCAGAGCGACAGGAGATGGGCGCCGATTTCGGCATGGCTGACACCGAGGATTCTGGTTTCTGCTTGATTCATTGGCAGGGACTCCTGCGCAGCAAGTCGGATGCTTTCGCCCAGTTCCCGACGAAAATGCGTCAGCATTACCAGCTTCCCGATGTCATGCAGCATCCCCGCCATCAGCGCATCGCCGACCAGATGTTTGGACAAACCGAGAAATCGGGCGATCCTCTGGGCATTGGTGCCCACGGCCATACTGTGATCATAGATAGTGTTGATGGATATCCCGGATAAACCCGGGTCCTTGAATTGATTAAAGGCACCGGCCGCTAGAACCAGTCCCTGCACAGTGTCCAGCCCCAGAAGATTAACGGCCTGAAGCGGGCTGTTAACATGAGTTGGAAGGCCAAAAAAAGCCGAGTTAACCATCTGCAGGAGTTTCGCAGTGATGCCCACATCCTGGCTTATAAGATCAGCTATTTCTTTCATAGAGGCCGTATCCGATTGGAGATAGGCAACTAATTGATGATATATCCTTGGAGGACTGGGTAGCGATCCAATGCTGGCAATTCTGGCGTGCAGCTCCTCTCTTGATAGCAGTTCCCGCAAACCGAAGGAGTGATTCAACAATTGTTTGAGCGTTTCCGGGTCGCACGGTTTAGCCATATACTGATGGGCATATCCGGCAGACTGCAGTATCAGTTCCCTGTCAGAGTAACCGGAGAGGATAAAACGAACCGTCTCGGGATAGCGTTCGCTCACCTTCTTGAGTAACTGTACGCCGTTCATCCCCGGCATGATCATATCAACCACAATGACATCAAACGGACACTGCTCTATCGCTGCCAGTGCCGCCGCACCACTGGATACAAACTCCATGTCCCATTCGTCGTGCATTTTCCGCATGGTGCGTCGAAGACCATCCAGCACATTCGGTTGATCGTCAACGAATAGAACCCGCCTTTTGGACATTACCTATATCCCCCTTTTCTGCCCCTGAGAATCAGATTAAGCGCCGTCTTGGTGATTGCCCTGCCGTGATGAACTGACGACAGGCAACTCTATTGTGAAAGTTGTCCCTTTCCCTTCTTCTGTTTCAAAGCTGAGTTTGCCGCCGTGCCTATCGACCACTATCGACCGGGCTATGGCCAGACCCTGGCCTGTACCTCTCCCCACTTCCTTGGTCGTAAAGAAGGGATCAAGTATCCGGTCCTTGATCGCCTCAGGGATGCCAGCACCGGTATCGGCGATCTTTATTACTGCATTCTCACCCTGACGGCGAGTTGACACTGTAATCGTTCCCTTCTCTCCAGATTCCTGGTCAATGACTTCACCGATCGCGTGAGCAGCGTTGATCAGCAGATTCAGAAACACCTGGTTGAGGTCATTACGAAAGCACTCCACCAGTGGTAATTCCGGATCGAAATCTTTTTCAACATCGGCTACATATTTCAGCTCGTTCCTAGCCACTGTCAGTGTACTCTCAAGCATTTTGTGCAGGTCGGCGGGGGTCTTCTCCTTTTGATCCTGATGAGCGAAGTCCTTCATGGCTCTCACTATTCCGGTCACACTGTGCACACCCTCCAGGGTCTGCTCAATTGCCTGGGGAATCTCCTCCCTGATGTACTCGATGTCAGCTTCCCGTTCCGCTTCCGCTTTCCGGGCACTCAGATCCGTAAGATCGGCGCCCCCCTTAGCCCGTTGCCATAGTTCATCATATCTGGCTGTGAGGTTGAGCAACGCCTCAAAGGAATCAGCCAGGAAACGGATATTGTCACCGATGAACTGGATCGGCGTGTTTATCTCGTGAGCGATTCCAGCGGTCAAGGAGCCAATCGCTTCAAGCTTCCTGGCCTTATGTATCTCTTCCACCAGCCTTAGCCGGTCCTGCCGGGTTCGCTCTTGCTCAGTGATATTGTGCAGCGACATTACCCACGCGGCCCATTCGTCACCTTCTGTCTCCTCGGCCCGCATTTCCACCGTCCAGGTCTCGCCCAAATCGTCTGTAACCTCAACCTGCGTGACTTCACCCGCTGCCACCGTACAGTCAAACACGTTGCCCAGGAGTTCGCCTGATCTGCAATTGAGTAACTGTTCCGCGACGGGATCGACAAACCGAACAACATGATCTCTATCAAGAATGATAACCCCGTGCATGGTCTTTCCCACATTCTTTCGATAACCGACCTTGGAAGACTCTGTATCCAGATTAGCTGTCTTTGCCAGATTTTTCATAACACCCCGGCGCCTTGACTGGAATTGTAAAGAAAAAGCATGATCCTTTTCCAACTTCAGACTCTACCCAGATTCTACCCCCGTGACGCTCCACAATCCTCTTGCACAACGCCAAACCGATACCTGTTCCCGGATGCCGCTCCTTGCCGTGGGCACTCTGGAAAATGATAAATATACGGTCAAAGTCCCCCGGTTCTATGCCAATCCCATTGTCACTCACGGTGAAGAGCCACTCCTTCGGCTTGCTTTCTGCGGATATGTGAATCCGAGGCAGTTCCACGTCGCAAAACCTGACAGCGTTACCGATCAGGTTCA
>JAOZPL010000065.1:0-1737 GCA_029932795.1 Candidatus Zixiibacteriota bacterium
TGTTACACCTTCTTCTGTAACCTGCTTTATAAAGATCGTATCCGGGTCACTGGCCCGGTCCAGGCCAAAAGGACCTCTCGGATTATCATCCTCAGTGCAAACGTCTCTACCTGTGTTCCCGTCATCCTCGACAAACGTTATGCCATCCTCAAGAAAGTACGTCCCCATGCAATCGCAGAAGTATTTTGTCTCTTCAGGCTGCAATTTATCGTCCCGCTTCATGTTGTAAGTAGAAGCAGTAAACAGGAAAGAGACATATTGAAACGTGTCAACAATGGTGTCGTAGCCATCAATCTCAGTGTACGAATAAATCCCGGTATATCTGCCAAGTACCTGTTCCGGCCACTCCACAAACACATCGTCTCTGCAACCCATTGACAACCCCAAAGCACTGAAGAGTGCTATCAGTATAAGAAAAAGGGCAACGTTTCTCTTCATTTGTTTCTTCTCCATCCAGAACCCTCAATACACATCGGTTCGGAATATATACCCCATACCAGACCCGCGCAACAGAAAAATGTCTGCCTATCCGATCTGTTGACGCTAAGCTGACGGGATTCGTGCAAAAAATCGAGATAAAAAAGAAACCCTCGCCGTATCGCAAGGGTTAGAATCTGGATCGTATATCCTGAATCCTTCAACAGACACCCACAAGACGGGCACCGTCGCACTTATTAGATAATAAGCTTTGTCTCCAGATGCAAGCCCTTAAAGCCACCAGAGGGGAAAAAAAGAGGCCCCGGGTGGACATCCGCAAACACTCGCCACGGTAGCCCCATGCACGGCAACAGGTTACGCATTCATGACAATCGGTGTGCGGTGATAAGTCCCTGAGAAAGCGGCAGTTAGGCTCTCTTTGCCGGCCAGATCAGAAACGCGGAGCTATAACACGGATGCCGAAGATGATTGACAGAATGAGCTTAATTCTATACATTATAATTGAAGTTTATCACAGGCGTCGCCAAGGGGCTGCCCCCTCTGCCCCTTCAGATGCAAGTGGTAAACTTCTTTTCTTGCAGGAAAATGAGATCCAATCGCTCGCGTTCTACCCCTTCCGGGAGGGAGCCTCCGGGTACGGCTCCTGTTGCCTTACCAGCCTTGAGAATGCACTTGTCAGGTGCTCGAGGATCGGGCATATTGCAGTTGAAGTTGGCGCTGTGCGGGCTGATACTACAACCTGGTCTGGCATATTCATCTTCACCACGTAAATGGATCTTAAGCAACAGCTCCAGAAGGCCTGCTGGCCACTGAACAACCAACTGGCCTTGCACGTCTTGAGTGCAGGATAAAAGGAAATGGAGGTAGTATGAAACAAGTCGCACGGCTGATGGCGTTCTTGCTGTTCGTTAGTCTTTTTCTCGGCGGTTCTGAATTTGGCGAGGCTACACCTCCGTCGCCTCCCTTCACGATAAACTTCGAGCCGGTGACATTTCCCACAGGGAGCGGCCCAGTGGATCTCCGGCTCCAGATCAGACCGATCTGGGACTGCGATAAGGCAACTGTAACGGTGGCGTCAATCAAGAAGCTTGAGTATTCCGGGCCGATGTCCTGGGTTGCGCAGTTTGGAGACGACACGACCCATTTAGCTGTTTTGCATGTAGTAGTACCGCCCAATGATACAAGCAGTATTGAAATCCAGGTAGAAGCTTACGGACACTGGAATCACGCGTTTGTCTACTTTGTAACCACGGGGGATACCGTAGAAGTCACGCCTGGAAATCCACGAGGCCACATAAA
>JAOZPL010000065.1:1837-9037 GCA_029932795.1 Candidatus Zixiibacteriota bacterium
TCAAACGCTTCTTTGTATCGACCGGTGACACCGTCGAATACTGGAGAGGCCATCCTCGAGACTACCACACATACTTGCCACCTCCCGAAACCGATCCCATAAGAGACACCCTCACCCAGGAGCAGTTGGAAACTGAGTACGAGGTTGTGCTTGATCTGCGGGACTCGGCCCATCTGAAAATCGCCGAGGAAATACTTGGACCACTGCCCGATTCTGCTAAGTACAAGAGCCGTGATGGTTATTATCTACTTAGGATCCCGCTGGGAAAAGTGCTCAGACTGGCTGACGAAGGGATTGAACTCGACCAAGTCAGAAGCTCCGAACCCATACCTTCCACAGATAGTCTGCCTGAGAAACCACCGGAAGCAGACTCAACAAGAGAGCAGTAAATCGAGAACCGAACAGCAACAGAACTCCAGTCACAGAGCGTCACCCGGCTTGGGATCTGCTCGCATTGAAACCGGTACTACGTCAGGTCAGGGGGTGTCTTGAACCGTTCTGAAACTGTATATCTTCCAGTTCCCGTTTGTCTTTCGCAAACCAAACCTGGTGCGATAGCCTTTGGAAGCTGCCTTATCGACAAAAGTCACCTCCACGGTGGCCGTCTCACCCATGATCTCAGCCCGATTTACAATCCGCTGGAGTGAGAACCAGCGCTGCTTGGTCTGACCGTCATTGGTCAGGTCTTCAAGTATCTGTTGCGGATTGGTGAAGACTCGCGGTTCGCTTCCCTGAAAAGCGTAATCCTGCTCGACATTTTTCATCAGGGCCGCGAGGTCCAGAAGGTGGGCCAGCGAGGCCTGATCGTTCTTCTCCATGGCCCCAAAAAACGCAATCACCACCTGCTTGGGATCCTGAAGGTTTTGCCCAGAACAGGCAAGTCCGAAGAGAATCGTTAATGCTGGCATCAATACCGCCAGCCTCAGATAAAGTAGTCGTCCTGACATTTCTCAAATTTCCCCCGTTAAGGTTATACGATGACTCTCTCCCAACTCCGCCCCGGGCGAGTACGCATAAGACAGTTGCATCAGTTTCCAGTCAATTCCAAATCCGACGGAGAGGCCGGCCCAACTGTCATCGGAACCGGTAGCACGATAATTGGCGCCGAAACTACTCCAGCCCAGACGAAGGTACAGCGGCTTGAGTTCGTAGTACTCACCACCTATCGCGATCTCTATGTCATTGTCTGTCGGTATGATAAGGTCACCCGCCAACACAACCGGCAAGCCCTTTGGCCTGGCTGCGCCGCCCAGACGGAGTGTTATCGGAAGGCCGTCTTTGTCGACATCGGTGAAATTCGACAACTGTACACCAAGGTTCTGCAGCATTGCCCCAGCCGAGTACCGCCCGCGATTGCTCTGATACTTGATGCCGAGGTCAAGAGCGACACCATGAGCCGAGTAAACGTGGACTTTCTCATAGATCAGTTTGGCTGTTGCCCCAACGAAGAGGTTCTCCCTGTGGCGCATAGCGAATGTTGCGGCCACGGCCACATCCCCACCGCCGAACTCCCCGAGGATATTACAAAGATTATCAGTCTCAGTAAAATCTCCATAGTTCAGGTAATATATCTGGCCGGCAACAAAGTATTTCTCCCGGAACATATGTATATAACCAACCAATCCGGACTGGAGGTCCACGAAGTAATTGTGGTAGCCTAGAATTATCCCATGCCGCTCCAGCGAGACGATTCCGGCCGGATTGTAGTAAAGCGCGTTCTCATCATCTGCCAGGCCCGTGAAGGCTCCTCCCATTGCCACCGGTCTGGCTCCCACGTTGATCTTAAGGAATGAGAATGCCGACGTGCCAGCATCCGAGTTTATCCCCCCGGCCTGCACTTGAGGATAGGATAGTGCCAGTAACACCAGGAACACGACGCAAATGTTGAATCTAATTATTCTTCTCATACATAATCCTAATTACCAGAGGCGAGCACCGTTCATGGATCGCCTGGGGTCCTCTGTCAGGTCACTCACCATGACTTGGTCGTCTTGTTAATAATCATCTCCACCAGCCTTGCGCCGGCTCTTGTCTGACCGTCCTCCTCGGCTTCAGTACTGGCGTCGTAAATGCCTTCCTGACGAGTCTTCTCCTTCCAGAAATTAGTATCGTCACGATTGTTCCTGAGGGTTATAGAGAAGTCCATCCTCACCTTGTACGTCTGTACCTGGTCATTCTGGTCAAATGTTTCCGGCACCCGATCATAAGCTGTCAGAGTGGCAATCAGCACGGCGTCTGCCTGCGTGGCAGAGACAACCTTCAGATTACCATCAGCAATCAAGGCGTCGATAATAATCTCAGTTAGTCGATCTGCCAGTCCAAATTCGGAAGTCTCGTTTTCCAGCGGCTCAACCGCAATTGTCTGTATTTCTGACTTGCCCTTCGGGTTGAGCGTATATATTCCGCAGCCTGACAGGATCAGAGTACAGCAGATCAGTATTACCTCGAGGCAGTAAGATGTGCGCATGACTGTAGTTAAACAACTCAGTGTTATGGACGTTCCCTCCGGCTTACTTGTCAATTACTAACTTCCCCTTCTTGACCACCTTGCTGACCAGATTTACGCCGTAATGGTATGGTAGCTCCCGGTAGTCAAACATATCCCAGAGAACTATATCCGCCTGCATGCCAACTTCAAGCCGGCCGATCATCTTCGAGCGTTCAACAGTCACAGCGGCATTAACAGTTACGGCGCTGATCCCCTCGGCAGCCGTCAGTTTCATTTGCAAGGACGCCAGCGAGAGGATCATGGGAAGCGATTCGGTACAGCTTGAGCCCGGATTACAGTCAGTTGACAGAGCCACGATAACACCCTGCTCGATCATCTTCCGAGCCGGGGCGTACTTAGTGCCTGCCAGCGAAAAGGTCGTCCCGGGCAGAAGAACCGCTGCCGTTCCAGATTCTGCCATCGCCTTGATTCCGGCGTCGGAGACATAAACGAGATGGTCCGCTGTCGCAGCTTTCATCGAGGCCGCCAACTCAGCGCCACCGGTCGACTCAAGCTCATCGGCGTGGAAACGCAGCCCCAAGCCGGCGTCTTTAGCTGCCTGCTGGATTCGGCGCGACTCCTCGATATCAAATACACCCTTCTCACAGAAAACATCAGAGTACTCGGCCAGATTCTCCCGCGCTACCGCAGGGATCATCTCATTGATGAGCAGATCGATGTATTCTTTCCGTTTGTCCCGATACTCATCCGGTACCTCATGGGCACCGAGGAAGGTCGGGACAAGGTCAATAGCGTGCCCTTCGTTCAGAGTCCGAATAACTTCAAGAGTCCTGATCTCCGATTCAGTTGACAGACCATAACCGGACTTGGCTTCAATAGTCGTCACACCGTGCGCCAGAAGACGGTTCAACCGTTTTTTTGACCTCTCCAGAAGAATCTCGGCTGGTGTGGCGCGAAGGTCCCGCACCGATGAACGTATCCCCCCGCCGGCCTGCGCTATTTCCATATATGATTTCCCCTGAATCCGCATCTCAAACTCTTTCTCGCGCGTGCTGGCAAAAACCGGATGCGTATGAGGGTCAATCAGGCCGGGCGTAACGACAGCTCCGGCGGCATCGATCACTTTGCAGCCCTCAGCCAGAGTAGCATGGCCCTGGACATCGTCGGACTTCCCGACTGCAATAATCTCTTCACCTGCCACAGCCACACCGCCGCCCTCGATCAGGCCGAGATCATTCATCTGCTTGCCGAGGCGCGGCACCGGCCCGGCCATGGTGACCAACTGGCCGATGTTCTTAATCAGTAATGTCGCTTTTTTCTCAGCAGGCATGGAGAGAATATACAGGCTTCATCGACAGGAGCAATCTGTTTCTTGGGGAGAAGTAAAGACTTGCAGGGTAGAAGTCGAAGCGCTTCTGTTGTTAATCTAATTGGCAGACGTTTTCTGACCACCATAGCCCAAACCTGTGCGGACGGCTCCATGAATTCAAGGTGCAGACGGGACATCTGCCGCCAACAAGTACCGCCGCTACTTCTTCTCAGTCGGTTTGACGTCGGGCAGGCGTCGCACGCTGTTTGAACGGCACTTAGGACAGGTTCTTTCAGTGACGTTGTCAGGGTCGTACGTGCCGGTATACTCGTGCCCACAGTGCAGGCATTTGAATCTGGTCTCTCTGGGTGCCATCAGGCTGTCACCTCCGCCGCGGCTTTGGCTTTCCGCTTCTCTTTTTTGGCCTTATTCTTCGCCTCTTCTTCAGCCAGCACCTTCATGGTGAACTCGATCTCTTCGGTCGTAACCGCCTTGACCGCATCTTCTATCTCGCGCATGACCTTGGCGAATTTCTGGCCTTCAGCGGCAGATATCCACTCCAGTCGCAGCCTCTCCGGTCGGATACCGAGCTTGTCCAGCTTGTTCCACATACGATCCATCCGCTTCTGGGTCCATCGCACAGCGCTGATATAGTGGCAATCGCTGAAATGACAACCGGAAACGAGCACTATCGGCGCCCCGAGGCGGAAAGCATGCCAGACGAACTTCTCATCGACACGGCCGGAGCACATAGTTCGTATCAGGCGACATGTCGTGGGATACTGCAATCTGGCCGTTCCGGCATCATCGCCGCCAGCATAACTGCACCAGTTACAGGCAAAGGTCAGCAGATGTTTATGAGGCTCGACCTCCAAGATGGCTTCAATCTGGGCCATCATTTGCTCATCGGTGAAATGCCGCATGGTGATAGCGTCCTGCGGACACTCCGCCGCACAGGCGCCGCATCCGGCACAGGCGGCCTGGATGATAATCGGAGCTTTCTCGGCTTTGCGGTCAGGAGCAAGAATAGCATTATAAGGACAGACCTTGGCACAGATGCCGCAGTAGTTGCATTTATCCGTATCTATCTGCGAAGTAATAGCCTCAACCTTGGTCTTGCCGGCATTTAGCAGAATACTGGCTCTGGCCGCAGCAGCGCTGGCCTGAGTCACGCTGTCCTTGACATCCTTGGGGGATTCCACGCATCCGGCCAGATAGATACCTCTGGTCGGTGCATCCACCGGCTTCAGTTTGGGGTGCGATTCCATGATAAAACCGTCAGAGGTGGTGGACAGTGTCAGCAGCTTCCTGATACTGTCACCATCCTGCCGCGGTATTACCCCTTGAGACAGGACGATCATCTCCAGTTCGTGCTTCTCGAGCCTGCCGGTGGTGGTATTCTCCACGGTCAAAGTGAGATTGCGTGTATCCGGATTCTCGATAACCTCCCCGGGTATCCCCCGGATGTATCTGACACCTTCCTCCTTGCTGCGCATATACAGGTCTTCAAAGCCCTTCCCGAAAGCGCGGATATCCATATAAAACACCTTGGCCTCGATCCCGGGATAATGATCGCACAATAAAAGCGTATCCTTGACTGTATTCATGCAGCAAATGTTACTGCAGTACGGATTGCCACGGCCGTCACGAGAGCGAGAGCCCACACACTGAATAAAGCCGATCGTTTGTGGTGCCCTGCGATCACTTGGGCGAATAAAATGCCCTTCTGTCGGCCCACCGGCACAGATTAACCGTTCGAATTCCATGCTGGTGATGACGTTCTCATACCGCGTATAGCCGTACTCATCGTATTCGGTTGGGTCATAGACCTGCATGCCGGTTGCCGTGATGATCACACCGACCTCGATCTTGACAAGTTCGTCCTGATCGTCGTAGTTAATGCATTTTTTCTCACAGACCTCAGCACACTTACCGCAGGCGATCGGGTTGTTGCCCAAGCAGTTCTCCATGTTAAGGATATACGCTGACGGCACCGCCTGTGGAAAAGGCAGATAAATAGCTTTGCGTGAGGAAAAACCCTGCTGATACTCATCCGGTACCGCTACCGGACAAACCTTGGAACACTCAGCACAGGCCGTGCACTCACTGGCATCCACATACCGCGCCTTTTTGCGAACCGTGACCTGAAAATTGCCGACATAGCCTGTTACCGACTCCACTTCGCTGAAAGTCATCAGCTCGATCCGGGGATGTCGACCGACATCCATCATTTTGGGGCCGAGTATTCATATAGAGCAATCCATAGTCGGATAGGTCTTGTCAAGGGCAGCCATGATGCCGCCGATAGTTGGTTCCTTCTCAACCAGATAGACCTGATGGCCACCGTCGGCCAGATCAAGGGCAGCCTGGATACCAGCGATACCGCCACCAACGACCAAGGCGGCCTTGGTAATTGGTACCACAGCTTCTGTCTGTGCCTCCAGCACCCGGGCTCTGGCAACGCCGCTGCGGATAAGGTCCTTGGCTTTCTCGGTTGCTTTCTCTTTCTCGTTCTGGTGAACCCAGCTACACTGCTCACGGATATTAACCATCTCAAACAGGTATGGATTCAAACCGGCATCCGCGACGCATTCCCGGAACGTCGGCTCGTGGATTTTCGGAGTACAGGAGGCTACCACGACACGGTTCAGATTATGCTCGCGTATCGCCTTCTTGATCTCATTCTGACCGGGGTCGGCGCAAGTGTATTTGTTCTGGACCACAACCGCTACGTCATCCAGCGTCCTGGCATACTCGCTAACAGCGGCGCAGTCAATCGTACCGGCGATATTCAATCCACACTCACAGACAAAGACACCAATCCGTAACTCTTCGGGCTTTGTCAATTCATTCGCCATATCTCTTCTCCCATTACTTCCTTATCTGAAACTTCAACCCTCGAGAGCTGAAGCCACTAAGTTCACAAAATCAGTCAGCTCTATATCTACTTTTTCAGATTCTTCACCACATTGCGAGCACCGAAAATGGATCTGGCATTTCGGGCAGGCGGTCACCAGTGTCCGGGCTCCGGTGTCTCTGGCTTCGACCAGCCTACTGTGTTGGATCTGCTTGGAGGTGGCATCACAGTTCATCCAGTTGGTGGTACCACAGCAAATCGCACCGCGCCGGCTGCGGGGCATTTCATTCAGGCTGACCCCGGGAATAGAAGTCATCACCTCCCGTGGTTGATTGTAAATGCCCATATATCTTCCCAGGCGACAGGGGTCCTGGAACGTAACTTCCAAGGAGAGATCGTGGAAATGGAACTTATCCATGTTCTCCGCAACCACTTCGCTTATGTGCTTCACCTCAAAGCCTGTGGCCCCGAGTCTTTCCGGGTAGAGCTGTTTCAACGCAAGGGCACATTCCGGACAGGCGGTCACGACGGTTTTAGCACCAGTCTGTTCGATTGCTTTAAGATTCATCTGGCCCAGTTCATCAT
>JAOZPL010000066.1 GCA_029932795.1 Candidatus Zixiibacteriota bacterium
CACTGTCGAGGCTATTCTTCACAGTGGCGCTACTCCGGTTTTCGCCGACATCGATCCTGCGACACTCAATATCGATCCTGATGAGGCAAGCCTGATGATTACAGACAGGTCGGTATGCATCCTTCCGGTTGATATCGCGGGCCACCCGGCTGAATACAACCGACTGAGGAGGATAAGCAGGGAGCGTGGAATCTCGCTGATTGCCGATGCTTCGCATTCGTTCGGCGCGACATACGGGGGCAAGTCGGTGGCGAGAATTGCCGATGCTGCAGTGTTGTCTTTTCATGCCACCAAGAATCTCACCTGCGGCGAGGGTGGGATGGTTCTCTCCCGATCCAGGCCCCTTATCGACAGGATCAGGCTGCTTTCTCTGCACGCTATGAGCGCCGGTGCTTATGAGCGACGTGCGAAAAAAAAGTGGCTATATGATGTGGATGAACTGGGATTCAAGGCGAACCTGTCGGACGTGCACGCGTCAATCGGGCTGGGGCAGCTTGCCGTTTTCGAAAAGAATCAGGCCAGACGCGCCGCAATTGCCGAACGGTATTTGACTAATCTCTCGTCTCTTGCCGAGTACATTGATCCGCCGCACGTGGCAAAGGGAGTGAAACATGCGTGGCATCTCTTCATTATCCGGCTGCATCTGTCTCACCTCAGGATTGACCGGGACAAGTTCATTAGATTGATGGCGCAACGGGATATTGAGTGTGGTGTACATTTTAGACCGATCTTTGAGCTGTCGTTCTACCGGCAACTGGGTGTGTCA
The DNA here is from genome assembly GCA_029932795.1 of Candidatus Zixiibacteriota bacterium. Taxonomy (GTDB): domain Bacteria; phylum Zixibacteria; class MSB-5A5; order GN15; family FEB-12; genus JAOZPL01. Next base: position 767 of record JAOZPL010000066.1, read on the forward strand.
GCGCAGCATTTCCCGAATGCCGCTTACGCTGGCCGCCGGGTGGTGTCGCTTCCGATGTATCCCGAGCTCAAACTCCATCAGGTCGATTACGTCTGCGAGCAGATCGCCGCTATCGTCAGGCGTCATGGGCGATAGACGCTGCCGTCCTCAGATGGCATGGGCGGTCTTGTCTCAATCGGGGGTTTTTTGTATTTTAAGGCATGCCGGCGAACCTTCCGCCAGATTACTACCAGCTGGAGCGTGAGTTCCGGGCCGAAAAGGAGCCTCGCGAGAAGCTCAGGCTGGCCCGGGAGCTTCTGGCGCTCATGCCCAAGCACAAGGGGACCGACAAGCTCCAGGCTGATCTGAAATCGAAGATATCCAAGCTGAAGAAGACAATCGAAGGCGGAGAAAAGAGGCATGGCGCGCGGGTGGCCACCGCTCACGATCATATACCCCCCGAAGGAGCCGGGCAGATTGTTTTGATCGGCCCGCCCAACAGCGGAAAGTCGTCATTGGTGGACAACCTCACCAACGCCAAACCGCTCGTGGCTGATTACCCGTACACCACTCGTGAGCCGCTGGCTGCCATGATGACATTTGAGACTATCCAGCTTCAACTGATTGACACCCCGCCTATCTCGGAGGAGCTGTATGAGCCGTACATGTCCAACCTCATTCGCAGCGCCAATTTGATTGTGCTTGTCTGTGATCTTGCCAACCCGGCGATGAGTGGTAATCTATCGGTGGTTCTCAGGAAGCTGGAAGAAAAGCGTATTATTCTGAAACCGGAGTTTGAAGCCCAGCCGGACGATCCGCGTTTTAGTGTCAAGAAAACGATACTTGCGGCGCACAAGGCATACGACGACGAATCAGGTACCAAACGGGCGGATCTGTCCAAGATTTTCCCCAATTACAGGATTTATCCGACCTCGATACTCGATGAGGACTCACTGGCAGCGTTGAAACAGGGTATGTTTGAAGCGCTGAATATCATTCGCGTGTACACCAAGCAGATCGGCAAAGAGGTGGAACTGGTGGACCCGGTGATTATTCCGGTAGGCGGGACAGTGGAGGAGGCTGCAACCGCAATCCATAAGGACTTTGCGCAGAAACTGAAGTTTGCCAAGGTGTGGGGGCACCACACCTTCGACGGGCAGCGTGTGCAGCGGGATTACCGGCTTTACGATGGTGATATTGTTGAGTTTCATATCTGATGCTGTGCGGTGCCCAACCATTCCATTATCACGTCGCGTGCAGTTACTTATAACTTGACTTTATTCGTCAGGGGGAAGACATTTAGCCCGTGGAACCAAAGCCCCATTTCAATTTTATAGATGTTCTCCGGGCGCCGGCGCGGGCGCTTTCCGCCAAGCAGATTCTCTGCATGACTCTCTTTCTGATTGTAGCGCTGGCGGTCTATGACCTGTTTGTGTATATCGCATTCGCTGTCGATGGCCAGCCGCTGGGGCCGGTCTTCTCCGCGTATGGTTTCTTTCCCTTTGTAGCCATCGCTTTCGGGTCGGTCTGGGCGTGGGTGGTCTTTGGTGTCGGTGCGGTTCTGGCGGTGTTTGCCCTCATGCTGGGGTTTTTCGCAGTGGCGGCTATCAATATCGAAGCGGTACGCGGCAACCGGTTTCTCTCGGCTGCTCAGGCGATCCGGTTCGCAATCAGGAGATTCACCCAGCTTTTCCTCTCCGAGCTGGCCATTGTTCTTTTTGTCGCCTTTATCGTGCTGCTGTTCTTCCTGCTGGGAGTTGTCAGCCGTCTGCCGTATGTGGGCGAATGGCTCTATACGATACTGTTCGTGATCCCCAATTTCATTATCGCGCTGTTTTCGGTCTTTATCGTATTCGTATTCACGTTGACGATCCTGTTGTTGCCGGCGGTGGCTGCGGCTGAACGCCACGGCGAGACATTCACAGCCATTCTGGAAACATTCTCCACCATCATCCGGCAGCCGTTCCGGTGGGCGGGCTATACACTCTATTCGCTGCTGGCGGCCAAAGTCTGCAGCTTCATCTATGCCTACTTTTGCTATCGGGCGGTGCAGTTTTTGACCTGGTCGGTATCGCTGGGGGGCGGGACGAAGATAGAGCGGCTGGTTAAAGCCGGTCTGGGGCACCTGCCGGTTCGATCTGATATTGTCCACGAGGTCTTCAATTTCTTCCCGGGTGTGGATTTTGGCGTCTCGCTGGCGCCGTGGATGCGGCTCGGCTCGAAAGCGGCGGTCTCGTATCTCATGGCGTTCATGCTCTTTGTCGTCTTTGCCACTATTCTCGGTTACATGCTGGCGATAGTCGCCGCTGCCCAGGCGCGGGGGTATATCGCCCTGCGCTACATCAAGGACAAGCACAACATCGCCGAAGAAGACTCCCTCTTTTTCAAGGAAGAGCATGTGAACCCGGAGGTGGAGGTGGAGAGCTCGGAGAACTCATCTGGGCTGTCGGTAAACTAACAGAAGGTTAATATCAACCTCTCATTAGACACAGCGAGGGTAACAATCCAGCCAGATCGGAAACCTTGTCTTTAGGGAACATCCGTCATCAAAATACCATGCAAACCATCCGCTCCATAAAGGGAATGCAAGCCGCTTCGCGGAAGCTGGCCCGGCAGGGGAAAGGAATCGGGTTGGTGCCGACCATGGGGTATCTGCACGAGGGGCACCTGGCGCTTATCCGCCGGGCAAAAAAAGCAGCCGATGTTGTGGTGGTCAGCATTTTCGTCAACCCGGCCCAGTTTGCACCGAATGAAGACTTCAAGAGATACCCGCGAGATGAAAAAGGGGATATGCGAAAGATCAAGTCCGCAGGCGGCGACATTGTCTTTATTCCCAGGACAAACGATATCTATCCGGACGACTTTCAGACATATGTCACAGTCGAAAAGCTGACCAAAAAGCTTGAAGGGAAATCTCGCCCGACCCACTTCCGGGGAGTCACCACTGTTGTCGCCAAGCTATTTAATATCATCCGGCCTGATGTGGCGGTGTTCGGCATGAAGGACTACCAGCAGGCGGTTGTGTTAAGGCAGATGATGCGCGATCTGGGTTATCCGATCAAGTTCATCGTGGCGCCGACTGTCCGGGAAAAAGACGGCCTGGCTATGTCCTCGCGGAACCGCTATTTTGATGATATCGGCCGCTGGGAGGCGGTCTGCCTGTACTACGCGCTGAGAACCGCCAGAGAGATGGTCAAGGGAGGAGTTGATGATCCCAAGCTGGTCAAGAGGGAGATGACTGCAGTCATCAGGAGCAACTGCCCCTCGGCGCAAGTTGACTACATTGCTTTCACGGAGTTCTGGACTCTGACGTCGGTGCGAAAGATTGACCGAAACACAGTCTGTTCGCTGGCGGTCCGGGTGCATGATGTCCGGCTGATCGACAACATGCGGCTGTGCTGATGAAGTTAAGCCTTATGCAATGCCTTTACAGGAAATCATCACGGAACCTTTTGACGCAGAATATATTAGCTTTATACTCTGGTTTCGACACTGGTCGCCAAAACCCTTGACCAAAAGGTGGAATTCAGTATATTGCCTTGGTTTTGATGCCGAGAGGCAGGTGTTAAAAGGCAAATGCTGATAACGGTCTGCAAATCGAAGATTCACCGGGCGACGGTTACGGATTGCAATCTCGACTATGAGGGCTCAATCTCTATCGATGCTGACCTCATAAGACTGGCTGATCTGGTCCCGTACGAGAAGGTTCAGGTTCTCAATCTCAACAACGGCGAGCGGCTTGAAACTTACGTGATAGAAGAAGAAGCCGGTAGCGGTATTGTTGCCCTCAATGGCGCGGCAGCCCGCAAAGGGGAAAAGGGTGACCTGGTGATCATTATCGGCTACGGCCAGATCGATAAGAGTGAAGCTGAGTGGCTCAAGCCGGTAGTCATTCGTGTTGATGGCAACAACAAACCGATAAAGCCCTAGCATGTTCCCGTCTCCGTAAGGGGTTCTTTCAGAAAACGAGGAAGCTGTTGACCAACAGGAAGGCTGCCATCGTTCTGGCTGCAGGCAAGGGGAAGCGGATGAAATCCGACCTTCCTAAAGTGCTGCATGAGATCAACCACCGCCCGATTATTACAATTCTGCTGGATACCCTGGTAAGTATGGATTTTGAACGCATTGTCGTGGTGGTTGGCTACGAGGGGGAGCAGGTCCGGCAGGCGCTGGCTGATTACCCGGTTGAGTTCGTCTGGCAGCATGAGCAGCGTGGCACCGGCCACGCTGTCATGTGCACGGGCGAACTAATGGAGGATTTTGAGGGTACAACTCTGGTGGCTGCCGGTGATGTTCCCTTTCTCTCGGCTTCAGCGATCGAAGAGCTTTTCGCAACACATAGAGCGACAGGAGCCGCAGCGACTTGTCTTTCGGCTGTTTTCGAGGACCCTTCCGGATATGGCCGGATTATTCGCGATGGCAATAGCGATAGGCTCAGAGAGATTGTGGAACACGAGGATGCTAATGAGGAGATTCGCGGCATCAGAGAGATAAACAGCGGCACGTTTTGCTTTGACAGTCGGCAATTGTTTGAATCCTTGCGGGAGGTTGGGGATGATAATGCGCAGGGGGAATACTATTTGACAGACGTTGTTAAGATAATGTGTATCAGGAAGTTAACGGTTGCAGTTGTCAGGGCCAGGAGACCCGATGAGGTCAGGGGAATCAACTCTGCTGAGGAACTGGCCTATCTGGCTGAGAGGTTCGGCCGCCGGCTTTAGTGGTCAGCTTTTTATCGACTAATCCTGTGTTGAGACGTTATAAGATTTAGGGGAGTGTTGTTGATGCCGATAACGTATTATTGCGCATTTCATTTTTCGGTTGACGGAATGTTAAACCAGCGGTAGATTTGTAAGTGGACATGAGATAAATCAATGAAGAAGACCATTGTTCTTGCAATAACAGTTTCCTTCCTCGGTGTTGCGGCAGTGGCTCAGCAGTCCGATGTGGCCGACCTGAGGGAAACAGCCTCAGCGAATATGCTCGGTGCCAAACCTGCCCCCAGCCCGTTTTCGCTTCTTGACCCCTCCCGGATCAAGTGGTCACACAGCTATTCGATTTCGTTTTTCTCAGGGGGTAACCAATCCGGTTCGGCAGGTCTGTTGAGTTCGACCATGTTCTACGAGTTGTCACCCAGCCTGTCGCTCTCATTGAATGTGGGGATTCTGCACGACGGTGGATATTTGTGGGGGTCTGGTAAGAATGAGGCCACGATACTTCCCGGCATTTCGCTGGATTATCATCCGTCGGAGAGATTTCAGGTATTGTTGATTGTTCAGCGGTATAGCGGTGTGATGTCGCCGTACTTTTATCCTGGTTATCGGTCGTGGCGTCACCACGCATATCCATATTAAAAAGGAGAAGAAGATCGAACTGAGAACCACTGTTAGTCACATATCCTTCCTGTAGTTTTTTGCATGTTAAAATCCAGACGTTTACATCACAATCGTATCACCAGGATGACCAACCTGGCCTGGCGTAAGTTCGGCCGAAGTCACGCGATAGAACTTATCACCGGGGTTATTCTCGGATTCGTGATAGTATATCTGGTTGTGTTCATAATAAGAGTGAACAGCGGCTTCTCGAGATCTATCGATACACCGTCTTATGTTGTGCGTCTTCAGGTGGTGAACGGAACTGCAGGTAAGGCCCGATCTTGTGAATTGATAGATGAACTGGCTACGTACCGTGACACCGACCTGGAGATACGGATAGTGGCCCGGGACGAACCAGATATGCGGGAAGTCCCACGGAGTATGGTCATCTCGCGTGTGGCAAACCTGAGCGCCGCCAGACTGCTGGCCAACAAGCTTGGTCTTGATCCCGGGGGGGTTTTCTATCGGCCTTTGGAACACAATCGTGACCACGTGTCGGTTACGCTGTTGCTGGGCCAGGATTATGAGAAGCTTGTTTTGAGTGCATTATCACATAAGGAGACGGCAAACTAGTCTTGAAAAAACTATCCGCTCTTGCTCTTGCCCGTATGGCCGGTCGGCTGGCGCTGGAGAAAAAAGGCTTTGACGTTAAGATCCTCAAGCTCAAGAGACTCTCATCGGTTTGTGACTATTTTGTCATCGCTTCCGGCGAGGCAGATAGGCAGGTCACGGCAATAGCTCGAACAATCCATGATGGTCTGGCCAAAGCGGGTTACAAGCCATACTACCGGGAGGGTGTGAATGAAGGGAACTGGGTTTTGCTCGATTATATCGATGTCGTGGTCCATATCTTTTACGAACCGACCCGCCAGTTTTATGCGCTTGAGAAATTGTGGGGTGATGCCCCTATAGAAGAGTTGTCTGATCGATAGATCAGATCATTTAATGATGAATATGACAAAGACCAACAATAGGTAGGAACAGACATGGAAATTGCAGAACTGAAATCCAAGACAATCGCCGAACTGTTGAAGATTGCCGAAGAGATGGATATTCCCGGTGTCTCCGGCTTGCGCAAGTCGGAACTGATTTACAAGGTGATGGAGAACGCCTCCAGTTCCGAGGGAGTGATTCTGGCCGAGGGGGTACTGGAGACGATGGATGAAGGTTACGGCTTCCTCCGCTCACCGGACTACAATTACCTTCCGGGACCGGATGACATTTATGTCTCTCCGTCACAGATTAAACGGTTTGACCTTCGCACGGGAGATACTATCTCCGGGCATGTGCGACCGCCGAAAGATAATGAGCGGTATTTCGCCCTCCTGAAGATCGAGGCAGGCAACTATGAAAACCCGGAGGTTTCCAAGCACAAAACCCTTTTTGACAACCTGACCCCGCTATATCCCAACGAGCAGTTTCATCTGGAGACGAACAGTGAGGAGCTGACAACCCGCATTATCGACATGATGTGTCCGCTTGGCAAAGGCCAGCGGGCGCTGATTACGTCGCCGCCCAAGGCCGGCAAGACGATCATTCTGCAGAAGACCGCTCAGGCGATCACGACCAATCATCCTAACGTCAAACTAATCGTCCTGCTGATTGACGAGCGACCGGAGGAGGTGACCGACATGCGACGGTCTGTCAAAGGAGAAGTGATCTCGTCAACCTTCGACGAACCCGCAGAGCGGCACGTGCAGGTAGCCAAGATGGTGCTGGAGAAAGCCAAGCGACTTACCGAGCACAAGCAAGACGTCGTCATTCTGCTCGACTCCATCACTCGACTGGCTCGGGCTCATAACGCCGTGGTACCGCATTCGGGCAAGATTCTCTCCGGCGGTGTTGATTCCAACGCCCTGCATATGCCGAAACGGTTTTTTGGAGCTGCCAGGAATATCGAGGAAGGTGGTTCTCTAACAATCATCGGTACGGCACTCATCGAAACCGGCTCCCGGATGGACGAGGTGATTTTTGAGGAGTTTAAGGGGACCGGCAACATGGAGCTGGTCTTGGACAGGCGTCTGTCTGACCGTCGTATTTTCCCGGCGATGGACATTAACCGTTCATCGACACGTAAGGAAGAGTTGTTGCTTTCGGAAGAAATCCTGAACAAAGTGTGGATTCTTCGCAAGTTCCTCGCGGAGATGAACCCGGTTGAGGCGATGGAGTTCCTGGTTGACCGGATGAAGAAGACGAAAGACAACGCCAAGTTCATGGCGTCGATGAAAGACTGAGGGTCGGGAGAAGATTCGAAGAGTCACCGCCTTTCTTCATAAAGACCCCGACTCTGCGATTAACGGAGTGTTACCTCATCGAGCAGTTACGAAGGGGAGGTAACCGCGTCCTGAAGTAAGCTATCTTACCTTTTTACGGATTATTCCGCCGTCAGCGCCCACAGCCCAGAGCCAGTCACCGATTATGCAAAGGGCAAAGACATCGAACGATTTGGCCATCAACTCCTGGTTCCAGTTTCTGCCACCATCAGTTGTTTTGAATATACTGGCTTTGGTTCCACCGATATAGCCGGTATTCTCATCTATCATGACGGCGCAGGTGAAATGTCGCTCATCGTCGGCAAGATCAACGAGATGCCAGCCTTTGTTCTTACCCTTGTCATCGGTATAAGCACACATGCCGGAGTTGCCAACCATGATTCCGCTATGGCCCGCAAAGGCTACCATTCTACCGGGTTTGCCATCGAGGGTCTTGACAGACTGCCAGGTAATACCTTTGTCTCTGGAGAAGTTGAGATTGCCCCACGAGAGAAAACCAACAGCCTTACCGGGAATTCTGAAAATGTCTCCAAACGCCAGACCAGGTATGTCCAGCTTCTA
>JAOZPL010000067.1:0-7200 GCA_029932795.1 Candidatus Zixiibacteriota bacterium
AGTTGATCATACACAGCGGCGAATTTGTCATAGGTTTTCATCTCGTGCCTTTTTCCACAGGCTGGTGCATGGCTCGCCGGTCCGTTTTATATTGACAAGACGGTGCTGTCGCTGGTTTCATAATGAATCGGTTTTAGTGAATACTACCGGCCTTCGCAAGTATTATTATCGAACCGCCCGGGTGTATTATGACGCGCGCTTCTTAGGAAAGGAGAGTCAATGTCAACAATGTTCTGGATATGGATGGCGGCAGCGCTGGTGTTTCTGATAATTGAGCTGGTGACACCCACGCTAATCGTCATCTGCTTTGTCGCCGGGGGGATTGTTGCTGGCATATACGGTCAATTCTATCCTGAGTCTTACTATACGCAGATTGCCCTCTTCCTGATCGTTTCTCTGATCCTGTTGCCTTTTACCAGAAAACTTGCATCCAAGATTACCAGGCCGGCTCCGCAGGATTCAAATGTGGACCGGATGATTGGCGGAATAGCACTGGTTACTAAAGAGATTGACCCTGACCTCGGCGGGCAGGTGAGGTATGAGGGCGAGGTCTGGATGGCCGAGGCATCCGAGCGGATTGAGGAAGATGCCAAAGTACGCATTGTCTCCATTGCCGGAACACGCGTGCGCGTAGAGAGGGTCAACGGTATTCAGGAAGAAAGGACAGAATAATGCAAGGAATTCATGTCGTACTGATTGCGCTGGCGGTTCTCGTCTTTGCTCTGGTCGTCTCGTCGGTCAGGGTCATTCGGCCCTTTGAACGGGGCCTGGTGGAGCGGTTGGGGAAATTCCAGCGTGTGTTGAATCCTGGGCTGAATATGATATTTCCCCTCACGGACCGGGTTCTGAAGATGGACATGCGGGAGGTGGTTATCGATGTTCCCCCGCAGCTTGTTATCACTAAGGACAACGTCAATGTCGAGGTCGATGGCATCATATATGCCCAGGTTACCGATCCGTTTCGGGCCAGGTATGAAATTGCCAATTATATAATGGCTGCAACCAAGCTGGCTCAGACGAACCTTCGTAACGTGATCGGTGAGATGGATCTCGACGCCTGCCTTTCGTCCCGGGATCAGATCAACGCGCAACTGCGGGATGTGATGGATCAGGCAACCGATAAGTGGGGTGTCAAGGTTAACCGTGTGGAGCTGCAGCGCATTGAGCCGCCGGCGGACATCAGCGACGCTATGAGCCGCCAGATGAAAGCGGAGCGTGACAAGCGGGCGGCAATTCTAGATGCTGAGGCAATCCGGCAGGCCGATATCACCAAAGCTGAGGGGTATAGGCGGTCGCAGATACTGGAGGCGGAAGGATTCGCTCAGGCGGTGAAGACGAAAGCGGATGCTGAGAAATATCGTCAGGTGACAGTGGCTGCCGGTGAAGCCGAGGCCATACTAAAAGTCTTTTCTGCCATCCATGACGGTAAACCGGATGACAAGCTCATTACTCTCAAGTACCTGGAAATGCTGCCCACTCTGGCCGAGGGAAGCGCCAACAAGATATTCCTGCCGTACGAAGCAAGTGGTATTATTTCGGCCCTTTCGGCAATGGTGGAAGGGATTAAGAACGACGGAGGAACAACCGGTAAAGAGGCTCCGGCATCTTCACCTGAGATGTCGGCATAGTCGGGAAACAACGGTCGAACTCGGTTGTACTAAATCAACGAGTCGGATGCAATTATCCGGCTCGTTTGCCTGACAGTCAGGACCCTGACACCTTTAAGCGGTTACATTGACTTTTGTGGCCGGAGACAATACCTTGAGGCAAAGGCAGAAAAAAGTGGGACTGGGTGTATTATGGCGGAGACGGACAGGGGTGAAATAAGAAAACCGGCGGTGGCGGGGGCTTTCTATCCCTCCAATGCCGTGGAACTTGCCAAGTCGATTGCCGCCATGTTTTCCGAGGTGGACAAAGTCTCGCTGGAAAGGCGGCCACTGGGGCTCATCGTACCTCATGCCGGGTACCCGTATTCCGGAAAGGTTGCGGCCAAGGCGTACAAGCTGCTTGAGGGTGAGGAGTTCGATACCGTGGTAGTGGTATCACCTTCGCACACGGTCTTCTTCAAAGGATCATCGGTCTTTGGCGGGCACGGCTACCAGACGCCGCTGGGGGTTATCGAAACGGATATGGAACTCACCAATAAGATAGCCTCCATAAATCCATCCGCAGTCTATATCTCAAATATGGGTCATGCCACCGGCTCCACTCGGGGGGAACATGCGCTCGAGGTACAGCTTCCGTTTCTTCAGGTCGTGCTGGGTAAATTCAAGATGGTGGCTATTGTCATGGGTGACCAGGAGCAGAACTCCATCAATGCACTGGGTGAGACACTGGCGGCGGCACTCAAGGGAACCAATACCCTGATGGTTGCCTCGACAGATCTGTCCCACTTCCATTCGGAAGAAGTAGCCCGGCGGCTTGACTACGCGGTCCAGAAGGCGATTGAGCGCTTTGATCCGCCCGCCCTGGCGAAAGTGCTTCGCTCCGGCGAAGGAGAAGCGTGTGGTGGTGGACCGGTAGGGGCTGTCATGCATGCCTGCAAGCGTCTCGGGGGAAGTAGAGTCCAGTTCCTTGACTATGCCACTTCCGGTACCACGACCGGTGATTTCGACGAAGTTGTCGGCTACCTGTCGGCGGTGGTTGTCGCGGGTGAGAGACCGAAAGCTGCCAGGCCAGTCCTCGGTGCCACGCAAGCCAGGCCACCTGAGACAAAGGAACTGACCAACAAGGGCAAACAGGAGCTTCTGAGTATAGTCCGTAAGGCTATCGAGGCAAAACTCAAGGAGAAAAAATACGTGCCGACACCACAGCCTGATCTTGAGCAAAAGAGAGGTCTGTTTGTCACATTGAAAATCGGTGGTGCCCTCCGGGGATGTATCGGTCAGATACGCGGTATAGAGCCGCTGTACAAAACAGTGGCCGAGATGGCGGTCGCGGCGGCGTTCGATGACCCCCGTTTCCCGCGACTGACAGAGGAGGAGTTCGAGAAGCTGGAGTACGAGATATCAGTCCTTTCACCGCTGGAGCGGGTCCGGGATTTCAGAGAGATCAAGATAGGTCGTGACGGCCTGATGATCAGGCTGGATATGCATTCCGGTCTGCTCCTGCCTCAGGTGGCGAGTGAGTATGGCTGGTCGGTCAAGGAGTTCCTGGAACAAACCTGCCTTAAAGCCGGCCTGCCAAAGAACAGCTACAAGGACAAGTTCGCCGAGGTGTACAAGTTCTCTGCGGTGGTGTTTTAAGCTTAGAAGAAATACCGGTCACTGTGTACGTTGTATAACCCCTTGTGAGTGTCCTGCCGATTCACTAAATTCCTCGCATGGCAGACAGCAAACCAATTGTCCTTATCACCGGCGCCAACGGTTTTATCGGTTCGCGTCTCTGTCGCAGGTTTCTCTCCGAAGGTTTCGAGGTCATTGCCGGTGTGCGCCGGACCGCTGACCTGTCGGCTCTGAGCGGTCTAGGGCTACAGTATCGTTATGGGGATGTGACGGTTCCGGACAGTCTGCCTGATATGGTCTCCGGTGTGGATTATATCATTCACAATGCCGGTGTGACCAAAGTGAAAAGGGGGGACATATTTTTTGACGTCAATGCCACCGGCACGAAGCATCTCTTTGGAGCGGTTGCAAAATATAACCCATCAATCAGAAGAGTCATCTACGTTTCGTCGGTTGCTGTTGCCGGGCCGTCGTTGAAAGGCATACCTGTTACCGAGAATGATCCCCCCAATCCGGTGACGATCTATGGCCGCTCGAAAGCAGAAGGCGAGAAAACCGCGCTATCGTATTCTGATCGCCTGCCTGTTGTTGCTGTTCGTCCACCCGGTGTGTACGGACCGGGCGAAAAGGAATTGCACGCCCTTTTTAAGGCCGTTTACCACAGACTGAAGCCATATATAGGTAACCTCAGCCGCCGGTTACAGCTCGTGCATGTTGAGGACCTCTGTCGTGGGATCGTTCTGGCCACAACTGCCGAGACAAAAACCGGTACCATTTACTTTATCGCTGAGCGACAGTCGTACACCATGAGAGAATTGATAAGACTGCTGGGAAAAGCGTGCGGACGAAAAGGCATACCGCTGTTTATTCCGTCGCCGATCTTCAGACTGATTGCCGCCTGCTCGGAGTTCGCCTTCAAGCTCGTAGGCGCAACACCCATGCTTACACGGAACAAAACGCGGGAGCTGCTGGCTTCATGGGAGGTGTCAACCGAGAGGGCTCGCCGGGAGATCGGTTTTGAGTCGATGATTCCCTTTGAACGGGGTGCGAAAGAAACCTATGACTGGTATCTCAAAGAAGGATGGCTCTGATGATCTCTCACCAACTGGTGCTGTACTGTCTGGTGCTGGCCGGCGTTTATCTGTTTGTCCTGTCACAGCTGCTGAATCTGGTCGAAAAGAAGCTGAGACTGACCGAGGGAATACCCGGGGAACTGCTTGAGTCCGGAGGTTTTGGCTGGTCACTGCTGAACTACGTGATGGAGTTGCTTTTCTACGTTGTGATACCGACTCTCGCTTACAGCTTTTTCTATCTCGTCATTCCGTTCTCCGGCGTCAAAGCCGGGATGGCGGCGGCGTTGTTCGCGTTCACACTCGGTGCAGCACCGGCTATGATGACTTTCTCGGTGCGCATCAAGTTGCCGATGCCGTACATGCTTTTTACCCTGCTGGCAATCCTGTTGAAACTGGGCGGCTCGTTGGTTTTGATCGGGTACCTTTATGCTCTGTGAGAATCATCTCTGATGACTGAAGCGCTGACGAAAGAGTTCCAGGCTGTCCGGGCGCTGTTTCCGCACACGAAAAGTGTCGTTTTTCTCAATTCGGCCGCTTACGGCCCGTTTACAGCGACGATTAAGCAGGCGATAAGCGATAACGTCGATCTGCGGATAAGGTCGGACAAAGACGATTCACACGATGCCTTTGTCACTCAGGATGAACTGCGGGGAGCCTACGCCAGAATGATCGGCGCTGCAAAACGGCAGGTTGGTATCGGCCTGAATACTTCATTCGGCCTTAATGTTGCAGCGTTTGGATATCCACTGAAGAAAGGTGACGAGGTGCTGATCTCCGATATTGAGTTCCCGGCTGTCGTTTACACATGGAGAGCAGCTGCTGAGGCACGTGGATTGCGCCTCAAGTTCATAAAATCACATGATCGCTTTTTCGACATAGATGAGCTTCAGAAAGCGATTACGAAGCGCACGAAGGTGCTGTCGCTATCGTGGGTGCAGTTTTTTAACGGGTTCAAGAATGACCTCGCTGCAATATCGGCGTTGTGTAAAAGACACGGCATTCTATTCGTCATCGACGGCATCCAGGGAATGGGAGTGGAGCCTATCAATGTCCGGAAGCTGGGGATCGATGTCTTCACTTCCGGTTGCCAGAAGTGGATGCTTTCGCCGCAGGGGTGTGGGTTTTTCTATCTGAGTGATGAAGTCCGGGCAAAGATTACGCCGCCGTTCATGAGCTGGCTGTCGGTGGACTGGAAGATGAACTTCAGCGACCTGTTCCATTTCCACCGGCCCTATTATGACTCCGCCCGGCGATATGAGATGGGCTATTTTGTCGTGCTGAACCTGCTGGGCATGAAAGCGGCGGTGGAGATCTTCGAGCGCCTGGGTATAAGGAACATCCAACGGCACAACCATGCCCTGATAGACCGTTTGGCTGCTTATATCCGCTCCAATCCGTTCTACAGGATTACGTGCTGTATGGAGCCGCGCCACCGCTCGTCGATATTCACTTTCACCTGCAAGAATGTCGTGCGCCTGCACGCGGGACTGCTCAAACGAAAAATAATCACAGCCAACCGCGAGGGTTCCATCCGCGTCTCCGTCCACCTGTTCAATAACGAAAAAGACATTAACCGGCTGATAGAGGTGCTGGAGGGTTTTTCGAAGGGCTCCTGACCGTAAAGGTTAAGAAAGGACAATTGTCGTTTTTGGAGGATGTAATAATGGAATTGAAGGGAAAGGTCGTGCTGGTGACGGGCGCGAGTCGCGGTATCGGGGCGGCAACAGCCAAGTTGCTTGCACGCCACGGTGCATCCGTAGCCGTCAACTATGTCAAGAATCAGGCGGCTGCCGAGGCGGTTGTGAAGGCAATCGCAAGTGAGGGAGGTCGCGCTGCGGCGATTCACGCAGATGCACGAAATCCACAGGAGGTGGCGGCATTGGTCGAGGAAACTAAGAACGAGTTGGGGCCGATAGATATTCTGGTTCTCAACGCCGGTATGGGGGTGCCTCTGAAGCCGTTCATGGAGCTTTCTTACAAAGAGTTCCAAAACAAGGTCATGGGGGAAATGGATTGTTTCTTTCACCCTCTGAAGGCGGTCGTGCCCTCAATGGTGGAACGCAAGAGCGGCTGTATTATCGGCATCAGCAGCGGCCTTTCACGTTATCCGGCACCCCGTTTCAGCGCTCACACCACGGCCAAGTCAGCCGTGGACGGGTTGATGAAATCCCTCGCTCTGGAGCTGGGATCATACGGGATCCGCGTCAATGTGGTCAGCCCGGGTCTGACGATGACCGACGCTACAGCGTGGCAGCCCAAGGAACAGGTCGAGGCCATTGCCCGCATGACTCCGTTGCAGAGGGTCGCGCAGCCCGAAGATATTGCAGGGGCTGTCCTCATGCTGGCGTCTGAGGAGACGCGGTTTATCACCGGCGTCTATATACCCGTCTGCGGAGGGCAGTTGATGCTCTGATAGCACAAGGACAATTGCCTTGACACCAAGGGGGTGACTTTGCAAACTGAACCGATCGATATGGACATTCGAAGCAGCAAGATACTCATAACCGGAGCCTCCGGGTCGCTGGGAAAACAGCTTGCCTATGAGTTCTCCAGGATCGGTGTCAGGCCGGTAGCCCATGTCCGGGAAACCTCCGATACCAGCTTCATTGACTCGCTGGGATTGGAGAAGCGGTACGCCGACCTTCGCAATTCAGAGGAACTTGAGCGGCTGGTCGAAGGGATTGACGCCGTTATCCATACGGCCGCCTGGGTGAACTTTCGTCAGGATAGATATAGCGAATTCACTGACATTAACACAGTCGCCGCGGTTGAGCTCTACCGCGCCGCCGCCAGGGCCGGGGTCAACCGATTCGTCCATATCTCGACTGTCGCGACCGTTGGCGCTCTGCGTTGGAAAGGATCGGACGGCCCCGGTGGGCGCGGTCATGTAGATGAACAGCAGG
>JAOZPL010000067.1:7210-8934 GCA_029932795.1 Candidatus Zixiibacteriota bacterium
GGAATTTAACCTCGGACATCTTCATATTCCCTACATTTTGACCAAGCGTGCCGCAGAAGACCAGTTGGCGGAGCTCGCTAAAGAGAGCAACACCGAGCTGGTGATTGTGAATCCCTCTATCATCGTGGCGCCATCACGGACCGGCGATGATCGCGCAAAAGCAAAAAGGGCGTTCAAATCTCCTATCCTGCCGTCTCTATACAACCGGGTTAATCTGGTGGATATCCGTGATGTGGCCCCGGGTGTGATAGCAGCGCTTGAGCGCGGCCGGCCGGGTGAGCGATATATCCTGGCGGGGGATAACATTCTTATCCGCGACCTGGTGTTGACAGTCTCGGTCCTGATTGACAAATCGCCCCAGTTGATCCATATGCCGCGTCCTGCCTTTGACATCCTTGCCCGTTGTGCGGTTACTTTGGCGAGGTTGACCGGTAGGGGGAAAATATCTTTCTACCCTGATCTGGTGAAAATGCTGGATTACGATTGGGCGTATTCGTCGCGTAAGGCTCGAACTGAGCTGGGTTATAATCCAAGGCCGATCCATACAACTCTGGAGGATCTACTGACCAACAATTTCACCGACAGCTATATGAAGCCAACGATTTAGTCTCTATGGTACCGTATCGATTCTTTGAATTGCTCGCGGTGCGCCCTTCTGTTATACTTGCGCAATTAGAGAGATATTACCAACCTCTATTCTAAGGAGTCACATCATGCGCAAGCTTGTTTTGCTCGTCTGCGTGGTGGCATTGCCACTGTTATCCGGTTCAGTCGCCGTGGGTGGGATTATTCCTTCGTGGGATGAGCCTTCCGGGCGGTTTGGATTTTACCCGATTTCAAACGAAATCTCGTTTTACAGGAACTTTGATGATGCGGGTGAAGATCGGGGCGAGACGCTGCAGCTTGTCCTGATCAACTCGTTCAAGCTGTGGACGACTTTCAATTTTGAATTCACCGCCGATTACAATAGGCGTTATTCGTACGTCGACCCGTTGGATATTAGTGCTGGCAAGAACGCCAATGACCATTATGTGGAACTCTCCATCGTGAAACCGGTGACTTCCTTTTTCAGCTTGAACGTGCAGAGGGTCATTTCGACCTTCGAAGATGAATCAATCAACCAGATTGGGATACGGCTGAGTTTTTAAGCACATAGGTTCGACTTTTTGGAACCGAATTTAGGATTCTATGTTCAAGAAAACGCCGGCCTTGCGGTAGTCGGGCCGATATAGTATATTATAGGCGGTTCTTTGACAAGTGAAGGGATGACACCTCTTTGGAGGTGATGCCCTTCCGCTGGCCTGAGAGAAGCCTGTCACGCATGGGGGTGATCTGGTTTCGACGGGTATAGTGGGGGGTTGCTGGCGTGCCGGGGTTGTCCGGGTCCTCGTTATCAAACCGGGCAAACAACCAAATGGCGAATACAATTACGCCATGGCTGCCTGATAAAGGCGTAGCCCGTCGTACCTGAGCTTTGCCTTCGAGGTTGGGATACGGCGTCGTTAAAGAAGGCTCGGCTCTCTGACGCCTTTAAGGAGAGCCTAAAGTAAAAGGCTGGCGGCAGGCATGGCCTGTCTTTTGGCAGTGTCTGTTGCGAGAAGTCAAAAAGAGACTACGCACGTAGAGGGCGGCCTGACATTATGCTCGGACGGGGGTTCGATTCCCCCCACCTCCACCATTTGAAAAAAGACAACCCGTCTCTCCGGGGTCATTCTCCGGGACGA
>JAOZPL010000068.1 GCA_029932795.1 Candidatus Zixiibacteriota bacterium
TGCCCGGGCTGTGGTGATGGTGAGCTATCTGCCGGGCATATGGTCAGACTGCCTGACTCGGTGATGATGAACAGCGGCAGCGCTCCTTCGATGTATTTGGCTTTTAATGCGGCGAAATCAAACCTCTCGCTTATACTTTTTTTCACAACGATTGCCTCTCCCGAAAACGTAAAGACAAGTATTAATAAGTTGCTTCCTTATTCCTACAAGAATACAAATCCGTCGATGATTTGTCAGCGTAAAGTATGAATCCGATCCCAACAGTGTCAGTAACCTGATGTAGCAGATTATCAGGTACGAACTTGGACTCAAGGGGTGCAAAAAGTCAAAAGTCTAACTCATTGTTTCCATATTGGTTACACAATCCCTGCGTGAACGATTCCACTCTTGTGGGTGAATCCGGTATATCACCTCTCAGAACGAGTGCGCGCTGTGATATGCTCCTGAAATTCGGGCGTCCCGCTCTGATAGAGTCAAAAATGACCGATAGGAATATATAACAAAGGTTATCTGACATCTCGGTAATAAGAGTCCGCGTTTTCACACTAGGGTTGAAAAAGCAGGATGGTGAGAAAGCACATGAAGCTTCTGGTCACGGCCTTGTTTCTCCTTTTTTCTCTGCAGGTTTCCTTCGCTCAAATAGTATCATCTGAAGTTGAGGTGGTACGAAGTGCCGTGGACGAAAAAGGGCTGTCATGGACGGTTGCGGATAATGATCTGACTCGGATGAGAAAGGCTGAGAGGAAGGCGTGGCTGGGTGGCTTTCCGGAGTTGCCGGGCACGCGGCCGCGCCCGCGAGAGGAAACAGCCATGTCCGGTATGGCGTTGGCGGCATATTTCAGTTGGGGGGATATGGGTGGGCATAACTGGATGACCCCAATCAGGTATCAGGGGAATTGTGGGAGCTGCTGGGCCTTTGCAGTTTCTGCGGCTTTCGAAGCCCGCTACCGGATTGACCTGGGCTGGTACAATCTGGCGGTTGACGTCTCCGAGCAGAATATGGTTTCCTGCTGGAAAGGTGACTGTAACGGAACCACCATGAGTTGGACCCTCAACAACTTCCAGGGGAGCGGCTCTCCGGACGAGGTATGCTTTCCCTATTTGTCCGCCGGCGGATCGGTACCACCCTGCGGAGATCGCTGCACCGACTGGCTCGCTCATGCTTTCTGGATTGAGGACTGGGGGAGCTGGTATATGCCGGATGTTTCAACAATGAAGAACGAGATTCAAGGATTGGGCCCTGTAATCGTTTGGATGATGGTCTACACCGATTTCTGGTATTACAGCGGTGGTGTCTACGAATATGCCTATGGAGACGAGGAAGGGGGCCATTTTGTTGTTCTTTATGGCTGGGACGATGACAGTAGCTGCTGGCTGGGCAAGAACTCCTGGGGAACAAATTGGGGAGAGGCAGGTCCCGACGGCTCAAGGGGTTGGTTTCGAATCAGGATGGGTACGAATGAAGCTCGGTGTGAAGAATGGGCCTATGGACTGTACCCTCTGCTGCCGCCATCCTGTTGTGTCGACCTGACAGGCAATGTTGACTGTGATCCCGCTGATCTGTGCGACATTGACGATCTGACTCGTCTGATTGACTATATGTTCATCTCCCTTACACCTCTGTGTTGTCCCGAGGAAGCGAACATTGACGGTGATCCGGAGGGGGTTGTCGATATTGATGATCTGACGCACCTGATTGATTATCTGTTCGTTTCGTTCACTCTGCCGGCGCCATGCCGGTAGGTGTCGGGGTTTGTTTCATGTCTATAATTACCACCTCAGGAGCATAACAACAGGCTTTCTCACGCTTGCACGTGGATGCGTTTTCCTATAGTTTTAGTTATTGACGATTAGTTCGCAATGTAATGAATGCTTTTCACGTAATCTTTCTCCTCACGGGCGGAGCGATCGGTATCTTTATCGGCCTGTTTGCGGTCAGCTCCATCCATGAAAGAAGGCCACGCGCGGTCGCGATCAGCCTTACAGTGCTGGTGGTTTTTGGTGTCGTATGGTTTGGAGTATACGCAGCCTTCTCACTCTCTGATCACATGCTGGCTATCCCGTTGTTGATGATAGTCACACTGGCGGTTCTCTTTTTTGCGCCTATTGGAGGTCGTAGGTCAGTCCGCACAGGAGAGGTCAACACCAGAGTTGATGAGCGGGATACGATCTTCGCCCGGGAAGAGTACCGCCCCGGCACAGACAAATATGGCACGTACTATTTCATAAGACCTGAACACAAGGCGATTGACGACAGACTCCGCGAACTGCCAGAGCTTCTGGAGCCGGGAGGGCGCTACTATGACCCGGCCCGGTCACAGTACATAAAGTCAATCTTCGGCGTTATTGCGGAGATGACAGCCAGGGTTGATGGCGAGGTCAGTTCCATGCGTATTAAGGCCGATCCGGCAGTGATGACCAGCAGGTTAAAGGAACTGGTGCGCCGTCTGGGCGCAGACGATGTCGGGATAGCGACGCTGAACCCGATGTATGTCTATTCCCATGTCGGTCGGGGGCCGGAGAAGTGGGGTCAACCGATTGAGAACAGGCATCGGTATGCCATTGTCTTCTGCCTGGAGATGGATTATGGCCGTGTTCAGGCAGCCCCGGCGCTGCCTGCGACGGAGGAGTCGGCGCTACAATACCTGAGAGCGGCACAAATATCAGTTTCCCTGGCACGATATATTCGCTCTCTGGGTTTCCCGGCGCGGGCGCATATCTCTGACAGCAACTACCAGATCATGCTCCCGCCGGTGGCTTACGACGCCGGTCTGGGTGAACTGGGGCGGCTGGGCTATCTGATCTCACCCCGGTTTGGTGCTAGAATCCGGCTGGGAGCTGTCACGACTGATCTCCCACTCCTGCCTGATCAGCCGATATCTTTCGGGGTGCAGGATTTCTGTGCCCGGTGCCTTAAATGCGCCGCAATCTGCCCCCCGGGCGCCATACCGGAAGGTGACAAGATCGATGTCAGGGGAGTGGCGAAATGGCAGCTCAATGCGGAGAAATGTGTCCATTACTGGCGTGTAATCGGTACTGACTGCGGCTTGTGTATGAAAATCTGTCCATTCAGCCACCCGCCGACGCTGGTTCACAATCTTATAAGGAGCGGTATCAGACATTCATCATTTGCCCGCAGGGTATCTCTCTGGGGGGATGACCTCTTTTACGGCCGGCCGGGCTGAGACAACGGGCCGTGTCGGATTTCTTATCCACTTACAGCAGCCTGCGGAACCAAGCCTGCACTTCAGTTCTGTCAACTGACAGGAGTTGTGGCGGGGTTGAGTAGTTCATGCATCGCTCGACCCAGATCATTGGACGTATAGGGTTTGGTCACAACCCCGGAAAAACCAAAAGCCTCAGGGTGAGCCATCACCGGATCATCGGAGTAGCCGCTGGTGACAATAGCCCTGATGTGCGGATCCATCTTCCGTAGTTTTTCCAGAGTCTCTTCGCCACCCATGCCTCCCGGGACCGTCAAATCCAGAATGACGGCGTCGTAGGGCTTGCCGTCCGCCTGTGCTTTCTGGTACAGTTCCACAGCTTCCTGCCCGTTTGTGGCAAGGTCGGTCTCATAGCCGAACAGACCCAGGGCTTTACCCGTTACGATCCTTACCGTATCCTCGTCGTCCATCACCAGAATCCTGCCGCAGCCGGATGGCGCTCTCTCTTCGGCTTTCTCTTCTACCACGTATTCTTTCTCGCTGGCCGGGAGATAGATGCGGAACGTGGTTCCCGATCCGGATTCCGACTCCACCTCGATATGCCCGCCGTGGTTCCTGATAATAGAATAGGTAGTGGCAAGTCCCAGTCCGGTGCCTTTCTTTTTGGTGGAGAAGAAGGGATCAAATATCTTGTTCAAGTATTCCTGTGGTATGCCGACCCCGTGATCCTCGATCATTATCCTGATGTACTTCCCAGGCTTCAGTGGTACCGGATCATCCACCCCAACCTCGGTATTCTCCGCTCGCACGGAGATGACACCGCCCTGAGGCATGGCCTGGTCAGCGTTAATGATGAGGTTGTGGATTACTTGGCTTATCTGGCCCTCATCGGCCTCAACAGGATACAGGTCATCGGTGAGTGAGAACTCGCACCTGACGTTGGACCCGCGAAGAGCGAATTCGGAGGAATCCCGGATGATCTCGGTGAGCGAAGCCGTCTTTTTGACGGGCGCGCCGCCTTTTGAGAAGGTAAGCAACTGCCGGGTTAGATTCCGAGCCTGAGTAGTTGCCCTTTCGGCTTCAAAAAGCACTGAGATGGCCTGGTTGTCAGGGTCCATATCCAGCATGGCCAGCGAGATGTTGCCCAGGATGCCGGTCAGAAGGTTGTTGAAGTCGTGGGCGATGCCGCCGGCGAGGAGGCCGACCGATTCGAGCTTATCTACTTTCGCAAGCTCCTCTTCCAGTTTCTGTTTTTCAGTAACATCACGGGCTATACCGCACAGGCCGGTGATCTCTCCATTGGCGTCCCGCATCGGGACCTTGATAACATGGAATGTCCGTGGCTCGCCACATACCGGATTGGTATCTTGTGTTTTAACAACCTTGCCGTTGAGTACGCGCTTGTCGGTTTCTTTGATGCGCGCTGCGGCTTCCTCTCCGAAAAGGTCCTCATCCGTTAGGCCGACAAGTTGCGGGGCGGACAGCCCGAACATGCGCTCCATGGCTGGGTTGACACTGGTGTATATCCGATTGAGATCCTTGATAAAGATGCAGTCCTGGGCGGTCTCAAAAACAGCGCGGAACCGCTCCTCGCTCTCCCGCAGCGCCTCTTCCGCTTTCTTGAGATCAGTGATGTCAACCACGATGCCCTGGTAATGAGTGATTCCCCCTTCCTTACTCCTTCTAATTTCTGTTACGTCACTAACCCATCTTACCTTGCCGTCTTTTGTGATGATTCGGTAGGGTTCGTGGCTGAAACCTTCCCGTCCTTCTTCACTGCTGCCCCTTTCGACCTCTCCGGCTACCCTGTCCAGGTCGTCAGGATGGATGATCTTGTCATAAGCGATCATGCCTGTTCTGAACTCTTCGGCTGTGTATCCGGACAGATGCTCGACGTTGTTGGTGACGAACTCAACCGGCCAATGTTCCTCGTTTTTCCAAAGGAAAGCAACCGCGGGGCTTCTGCTGATGATTCTATATGTCTCGGTGAGTTTCTGCTCTGCCTTCTTGCGCTCGGTGATGTCCTCTGCTGAAAGCAAAACGCCGTCTATATGACCATCTTGGTCTTGAGTCACGGTGTTATGAAATGCAATCAGTCTTTCATCGCCATCCTTGGTCAGTAACGGATTCTCATAGAATTCAACCGGCTCAATCTCTCCGGCCATCAGTGAGTTAAAAACGCCTCTTACTTCATCTCTGATTTTTTCCGGAACCAAGGTGTCAAACCAGTTCTTGCCCAGAAGTTCTCCCTCAGTGTAACCGAGGTATTGACAACCACTTTTGTTGATGAGAGTTATGGTCTCGTCAGCATTGATAGTGGCGAGCATTACACCTGCTATATTCAGATATCCCTGTGCCTTGTCTCTTTCAGTGCGGACCGCCTCCTCCATCCGTTTGCGGTCTGTGAGGTATTCGGTGAAACGCCTGTCCACAAAGAAGGCAATCAGCAGGGCAAGGAATGTAGTCAGGAGTCCCAGCATTATTGTGCGCATAACGGCAGCCTTGTATTCGCGGTGGACATTGGCTTCAGCAGCTTTGAGTTCCTCAAAGTAGGCCGCGGAATGTTTATCAAGCAGCCCACTTAAGGGATAGAATACCGGAGCACCGAACTCCTGCCGGACTTTCTCAAACAGTTCATCGTTATCGATACCCTTGTCTTTGAATTCAACAATCTCGCGACTCACAGATATAAGTTTCTGTGATAACTCCACTATCTTTTCAGCAGTCTGGTGCTCCTCCGGTATGACATCCGGGCCACCTTCGAGATGTTCTCTGGCTTCTGTTTCGAGGGAAGCCCATTTTTGCAGGAGCCACTCTTTTATCGGTTTGCCGTCTCGTATGGCGTTGCCTCTTAAAATGTAGGTAAGCGTCCAGTTGCGTATCTCCCCGGCGTCGTATTTCATCTTGCTCATGGCCACTGCGTCTGGGATGATATCGCTCTCCAGGTCAGCGAAGGTTTCACCGGCACTCATGCTGTTGAAGATAGTGTGAAGACAGATCGCCCACAGCAGGACAGTGATCGCTGCAAATCCCAGAATTACTTTGCGTCTCATGTGATTGTTCCCCTGATTTCTCCGAGTCCTTCGTTTTCTATCAGGACACTTATTGACCTTCAAGCAGGCAATCCTATGCCTTTTCATCAATTGCGGATATTAGTCCCCTTGTCGTGTTTTTGCCGCCCTCTTGCGTTCCGTGATGTCACGTGTGACGGCCAGAAAGTGTAGTTCTCCTTTGAAGTTGAAGGTAGTTCCCCGAACTTCAACATCGAATGTCGAGCCATCCTTGTGCACATCGACGGACAACGCATGGAAACGCCCGCCCGCCTTGACCTGTTGTTTGAAATCCTCGAACAGGTGGTGGTAGTCCGGATGTACTATATCCTTGCCGGAAAGGCCGATCAGTTCTTCGTAGCTGTATCCATACGTCTGACAAGCTGCGGTGTTGGCCTCGACGATCCTGCCTTCCATGTCAAAGATGAACAGACAGTCGGTGACGGAATTAAATATCGAGCGGTATTGCTCTTCGCTTTTCCGCAGCGTTTCCTCTATCTGCTTGCGCTCAGTGATGTCTTCTGTGACGCCGACTATGCGGTATATCTCGCCCGATTCGTTCTTGATGGGATACACGCGATCGCGCACCCAGCGGATTGAACCATCTGGCCACAGAATCCGATATTCCTGGTTGAAGGCTACCTTCCCCCGGTCATGCTTCTCGATGTACGCGTTGACGCGCTCGCGGTCCTCCGGGTGGACAACCTCGAGCCAGGACTGAGCATGAGCGTATGCAATCTCAAGTGATCGGCCCCATATCTGCTCGTATGCCGGACTGACGTAGATGGCGCGATTGTCGGAGGCGTCACTCAGAAAGAAGCCTTCACCGGCGTTCTCTGCGATCTGCCGGAACCGTTCTTCACTCTCCCGCAGCGCTTCTTCTGCCCGTTTGCGATCAGTGATGTCGCGGACGAATTCAACTACCCCCCGGACCTCGCCGGAGTCTCGATCCTTGATCGGATAGCTGAAGAGTTCTATCCACTCAACGGGAGAACCCGATAGCCCCGGTACAATGTCTCTCTCGGTCCTGCCGGATTGAATGCAACGGAGGGTGGGGCACGGGTTGCACGGCATGTTCTTGTTGTGATAGCAGGCATGGCACTTCTTGCCTTCCAGAGGCAGGTTTTCCGCGTACCACTGTTTCATTATGCCGTTGACACGATGGATTGTTAAATCTGTATCCAAAACGCTGATGCCGTCCTGGATGCTTTCAAATACGCCATCCAGGAAAAACTCATTCTCCCGCAGTGCTTCCTCTGTCTGCCTGCGGTCGGTGATGTCATAGATTGCACCCTGGACGCGGACTGGTTTCCCGTAATCATCGTAGGTATTTCTTATGAATTCGTGAACCCATCGTATTTCCCCGTTCTTGCGGATGATGCGATATTCTCGCTCGGTGGAATAGCCAGGAACAGAACATATTTTTTCCACGCTTTCACGTATTCTTGTCAAGTCATCCGGATGGATGACCTGGTCCCACCTTGGTTTTCCCGCCGTGAAATCATTCTCTGTATAACCGGTTATTTCTTCAACCGCGCCCTGGAAGAAATCAGGTACAAATAACAGATCGCCCTGAAAGGCGATTCCATGGAAATTGTGCATGAAGGAGCGATATTTCTCCTCGCTTTCCCAGAGGGCTTCCGTTGTCTGTTTGCGGTCGGTAATATCACGAGCTACCGATTGGAACTCAACCAGGGTCCCTCTCTTGTCGAACAGCGCCCGGTCGGACCACTGCAACCAGCGGGTTTCCTGATTGGTCATTATAACACGGTGCTCATAGGTGGCGACCGGATTTTCCGGAGAGAGGGAGGCAAACTGCTTTCTGACCCATTCCCGGTCCTCTTGGGGAATGAACGGCATACAGCTATGTCCTATCAACTCTTCCCGTTTTTTCCCAAAATAGCGGCAGTAGGCCTCGTTGACGAAAGTGAGGGTACCATCGGGCAGGAAGCGGCAGATCAGCTCCGATTGATCCTCGATGATAGCCCGATAGCGTGCCTCGCTTCTCTGCAGCGCGTCTTCGATCCGCTTGCGGTCGGTAATGTCACGAGCTACAGCCAGCATGCGGTCATTCCCGCCAAGGGTGACGAGCTTCAGGATCACCTCAACCCAGAACCGCCGCCCGCCCTTGTCTTTGGCCAGCCACTCAAAAAGCTGGGGCTGCCCTTCGGTAGCTTTCTTTATCCATTGGACAGCCTCTGTTTGGGAGTATGGAGGTTCTCCGGAACTCACATCTTCGATGCTGAGCTGTTGCGCTTCCTCGCGAGTGTAACCGTACAGGTCGGACATTCTCTGGTTGACATCGAGTATCTTGCCAGTTGCAATGTCGTGAATGAAAATGGCGTCGTTGGCGGTGTCGAAGATTGCCCGGTAGTCAGCCTGCGAGGTTCTGATTGTATCCTCGTCCTGCTGCCGCTCAACGGCTTCGGGTGTGAGTGATTTGCCTGCGGTCGATGCTTCCGCTACGGGTATGCTAGAGTGTTCTCTGGACATCTCCTGTTGTCCTCCCGGTAAGATAGTTCCTATTATTGTACATGGTCGGCGTGCGACCGTGTGGACTTTAGCTCCGTCCCGGGCTATTATATACAGAGTCAAACAGTAGCCACACAATCGGCCTGTAGGGCATGATTATGTGGTTCGGGGATCAGCAAAAAGTCACCAGCAATGCACCGGCGCCCCCTAACCCAATTCCCACCAGGCGGGGTGCGGT
>JAOZPL010000069.1 GCA_029932795.1 Candidatus Zixiibacteriota bacterium
ACTACAAGAAAACGATAAAGCAGTTCGATGAAGTGATAGGCCTTGACCGGTTGCGCATCATCCACATGAACGACAGCCTCCGGGAGTTCGGCTCGCGGAAAGACAGGCATGAACATATAGGCGATGGGTATATTGGTCTCGACGGCTTCCGCAATTTCGTCAACGACAAACGCCTGAAGAACATCCCTATGATCCTTGAAACCCCCAAGGGAGAGGATTTGAAAGAGGACATTGAGAATCTGAAGGTGCTCAGGGGGTTGGTGGATCGATCAAAGTGAGCAGGGAACCTGACATATCTCTTCGCCCCTCTTTTTTCTTGCCCCACTCGCATTCATGCGCTAAACTTATTTCGGCTTTTTTCGATAAAAAGGAAAAGCATGCGACCAGGCCCGGCACACGGGCAGCCACGAAACAGGATATAACGGTAAAAGGACTTACCTTGGGATTTCATAATCTTCTCTCCAACGACATCGGTATCGATCTCGGCACCGCTAACACCCTCGTCTATGTGCGAAACCAGGGCATTATACTCAACGAGCCCTCGGTGGTTGCTATTGAGAAAGCCTCGGGCAAGATTCTGGCGATTGGTTCAGCAGCCAAGGAAATGACCGGCCGCACTCCCGGTGGAATTGAGGCAATCCGACCGCTAAAAGACGGTGTTATCGCCGATTTTGAGATGTCGGAGAGGCTGATTGCTGATTTCATCCGCCGGGTGGTCAAGCACAAGTACCTCATGAAACCACGGGTCGTGATCTCGGTGCCGTCGGGAATCACCGAAGTTGAAAAACGGGCGGTGCGTGATTCGGCGGAAAACGCTGGCGCTCGCGAGGTCTTTCTTCTGCAGGAACCGATGGCGGCGGCGATTGGGGTCGGGCTGAAGGTCGATCAGCCGACCGGCATGATGGTTATCGATATCGGTGGAGGAACATCGGAGATTGCCGTGATTGCCCTGAACGGGATTATTCACAATACCTCGATTCGCGTGGCCGGGGACGAATTCAGCGAAGCGATTATAAATTATCTCAAGAAGAACTACAACCTGCTGATTGGTGAACTGACAGCGGAAGATATCAAGATCAAGATCGGCTCCGCCTTCCCGTTGGAGAAAGAACTCTCGATGGAGGTCAAGGGACGCGACCTGGTGGCGGGGGTGCCCAAGAACCTCAAGATTTCCTCAGCGCAGGTGCGGGAGGCCATGTCCGAGACACTGGATATTGTGGTGGAAGCCGTCCGGCAGGCTCTCGAACAGACACCTCCTGAGTTGGCCTCCGATATCCTCGAGCGGGGGATAGTCCTGACCGGCGGCGGCGCTCTGTTGCGAGGGTTCGATAAACGGCTTCGGCAGGAAACTAACCTTCCGGTGAACATCGCAGAAGACCCGCTGACCTGTGTATGCCGAGGGGCCGGGAAAGTCCTCGAAGACTTCAACAAATACGCCAAGGTGCTGGAGAAAAGCCGCCGGGATTAGGGAGCCTTCTCCGACAGTCCTGACGCGCCAACCCTCAATTTCCATTACAGTTGACGATCTCTCTGTTGCAAACGCAAAAAAGGAATCGCTATTAATCTTTTTCTGGCCTTGCCGGTCATACTGTTAGAAGTTGCAGTCATGGTGACGCCAATAGATAAGGCGCTTGACGAACTGGTCACGAAGGCAAAGGCTGGAGACAAGGCGGCCTTTTCCGAGATTGTGAGGAAGCTGATGAAGCCGGTGGTGGCCCTGTCATATCGGATGACGCGGGAGCAGGAGAGCGCGGTTGATCTGGCCCAGGAGACGTTCTTGTCCGCCTGGCAGAATCTGAAATCGTTTCGTGGCGATTCCCGGTTCGAAAGCTGGCTGTTTGCCATTGTCACCAACAAAACACTTAACCACCTGCGATCAAGGGCCAGTCAGCCGACTGACCGGATTGATGAGCATCTGCCTGATCCGGTCGATGCCAGCGATCCGGAGAGGGACCTGGTGCAAAAACAACTGAGAGAAGATGTTCTGGAGTTCATGGCGTCATTACCGGAGCAGCAGCGTCTGGTTTTTGACTTGCGTTTTTACCAGCAGATGAAGTTTGAGGAAATTGCAGAGTTCACCGGCAAAGCGCCGGGAACAGTCAAGACCCATTACCGTGAGGCGGTCAGGAAACTGCGTGCGTTTGCAACGGGGAAAGGATGGCACTGATGAATTGCTCCGATTGCCGTGATGGTTTGTTGCTGCATTTCAATCAGGCGGAAACCCTTCCGGCTGAGATCCTTCACCACCTGCAGAGTTGCGGTGAGTGCCGCCACTTATATGAGCAACTAGAGGTGATAGGCGGTCGATTGGGTGATAATGCGGACTTCATGCCGGATGGCCTGACTGAGGACGAGTTTGTAGCCGCAGTGGAACGGAGAATCGACCGGCTGGAGCCATCGCGCGTGACCTGGATAGGCTGGCGTCGCTATCTGCCGGTGGCGGCAGCGATACTGCTGGTGCTGGGGATTACGCTGGTCGGTTACCGTCAGGTCCGGATCGGTTACAACGGGGGAAACGCTAAAGAGACCGCCGAGGTGTACGACCAGGGCAGTCTGCTCTGGGCGCTGTATGATACCGAGGCTGAAGAGATAGATGATGACGTTTTTGATTTGATATTGTCGGACTTTGTGACAAAGGGTTATTTCGAAGCCGGTGAGCTGCTTCTTGATGACCTCACCGAAGAAGAGCTGCAATACCTTGAAGAAAACCTCGACGTGAGAGGGATACTCTGATGAAAATATGCATATTACTTCTTGGCCTGGTGGTGGTGTTGACTGGTGTCCCTCCTGTGGTCGCTCAGGAACCGAACTCAAACGATTATTCCGATGCGGTTGGGCTCTCCGATGAAGCATCCGCCAGGGATGAGGCGGGCGCGCGCGAACGGACCGAATTGTATCGCCTGTTGGCACAGCAGGACGGAGACGAAGCGGAGCTGCAGTTCCGCCGGCAGGTAGGCGAAAAGATGCGGGCACAGCAATCTGAGCAACGCAGGAAACGGAAATACCTTGAGCAGTTTCGCCTTCTCAAGCTTCTGGAGCTGCTTGACCTGGATGAACAGCAGGAAATTGAATTCATCAGTTCCTTCACCAGACTGCGTCGGGATTTACGACAGATGGATGGCGAGAGAGAACGAATCATGCAGAAGCTGGGTGATGGGCTGGAAGGTGGAGACATGCCCGATGCGGAGATCAATCGAATGATTGATGATCTTCTTCGAATCGACACGGAAAAACGGCGGTTGTCCGATCAGTTTTTGCATGATTCACGAAAGTATCTGTCGGCCCAACAGGTGGCCAAGTTCGTTCTGTTCAGGGAGCGGTTTGAGTATGAACTCCTGGAGCAGGTACGGTGTTTCCGGGAGCGCTCAAGAAAGCCGGGCCGCCCCGGTGACGCTTTTGACGAGCCATAGGCGAAACATGTAAACAGGAATACGGTTTTAATCATTAACTAACAGAGGAGTGAGAAGCAATGAGAAAAGCACTGACAATCACACTGGCGCTGGTTCTGGTAATGCCGGCGCTTATAGCAGCGCAGCCGGGTCCGCACGGGTCGCGTCAGGCACCGGGTATGTGTGGTCCCGGGCATCCGCCGATGGGCATGCACGGTGCCGGGCCAGAGCAATGTGGTGATGGGCTGCGGATCGGCATGCTGTTGAAGCTCGGTGACGAGATTAACCTGACCGATGCCCAACGTGAGAGCCTTGAGAAGATGCAGGTCGAGTTCCGGATGCAGCAAATCGACCTCAAGGCGGAAGTGGAAAAAGCAGCGGTCAGGTTGCGGGTGTTGATGCGCGACGACAGGGCTGCCGAGACGGAGGTCATGCGCGCGATCGACGAGGTCGCTCGCCTGAAAGCCGATAAGCACAAGATGCAGTATACGCATCGGAAACAGATTCGGGGATTGCTTACCGACCAGCAAATCGACAAGCTCAAAGACCTTCGGAAGGAGCGCCGGGAGAAACGGTGCGAGTTCAAGCAGAAACAATCCAGGGGACATCATGAGATGCGACGCTGCGGCCGTTAGCCGGACGCGTCCTGAAATCAAAAAGCCCGCCTGAAGGCGGGCTTTTTTTGTATGAGCATTATCTGATTAAAATTGGGGAATGATTCGAAACGCACTTTGATCATCAGAGTCCACATCACGGTCTCTCTGTTCTCGATCTTGGACTAAGAACACACAAAAACACTACATCACCTAACTTACTATGCTGCAACATAGTAGGTAGAGTACCCTGCCATAATGGCACCTAATTGTCAGCTTTGCTTGACATGCACTTGGAGGTTGCCTATTCTATGGGCATGTCGATGGACCGTGAAGCCATTCTTAGTTTCATCCAGGCGGAATCTGATCACCCGATGAAAATCAAAGAACTTGCCGGTGCCCTGGCCATCGACCAATCAGAATACCATAATTTTAGGCGCATGGTGAAGCAGTTGATCGAATCGGGTGATCTGGTGCGGCTGAAACGGGGTCGGATCGGACCGGCCAGTCAGTTGAACGTCACGGTTGGGATCATACAGATCAACCGAGCCGGTACCGGCTTTCTGGTGCGTGAAGGTGTGGACAGGGATGTTATGATCCGGAGCAGTGGCTTGTTGACGGCACTTGATGGCGACAAGGTGATGGTACGTCTGACAGGTCACTCTGCCGGTCGGCAAACCGGCATTGTAATAAAAGTCCTCAGACGAGCTACGCGGAAGATTGTAGGACTTTTTCGCACAAAGCATGGTTTCTCGTATATCGAGCCGGACAATCCCCGGATTCACCGTGACATCTATGTTCGTCCCGGCAACACGCTGGGGGCCAGAGAACTCGAAAGAGTCGTGGCGGAACTGGTCTCCTGGGATGATCCCCATCTTAACCCACAGGGAAAAGTGGTGGAACGGCTGGGTTATCCCAGCGACCCGGGTGTTGATATGCTGACTGTGATAAAGAGCTACGATCTGCCGGAGAAATTCCCGCCCGAAGTGCTCCGTGAGGCAGAAAGCGCCGCCGCGGTTGATACGAACGAAGAAGAAGCACATCGACTGGATCTCACCAAAGAGTGCATCTATACGATTGATCCGGGAGACGCCAAAGATCACGACGATGCCATATCAGTGCAAAAGAAGGACGGCGGTTATCGTCTGGGGGTGCATATTGCCGACGTCTCGTTTTATGTCGGAGAAGGAACGGCGCTGGATATAGAGGCTTTCCGACGGGGGAATTCAGTTTATCTGCCCGGCATGGTGATTCCGATGCTGCCTGAAAAGCTTTCAAACGATGTCTGCTCGCTGAAACCGAATCGGCGGCGGCTGGCGTACTCCGTCTTTATTGATTTTGACAGGAAAGGAAAGATGCTTCGCTGGTGGCTGGTCGACAGTGTTATTCGATCCCAAGCGAAACTGGCGTACGAGGAGGTTCAGGACTTCTTCGACAGTTCCATGGCCAGCAAGCGAATTGCCCGAGTGGCCCACAGCCTGAAGCTGGCCCGTCAACTGGCGAACCTGCTCTCAAGGCGGCGGTTCGCCGAAGGGTCGCTTGATTTTGACCTGCCCGAAGCGAAAATCATCCTGAACAAGAAAGGGGAAGTGCTGGAACTGGGCAGCCGCGTGCGATTGGAGTCGCATCGTCTGATAGAGGAGTTCATGCTGGTCGCCAACCGCGCCATAGCCCTGGAGGTCTTCCGCAAGGCTCAGCCGTTCTTGTATCGGGTGCACGACAAGCCGGAGATGGAAAAGCTGGAGGCGTTCTCTGAGATGATGTCGCGCCTGGGATACCGGTTCCCGGTTTCGCGGAACATAAAACCGGTCCAGTTCGCGCGATTCTTGGAGAGAATCAAAGAGGTGCCGGAGGCGGACTTCATCAACGAGCTTATGTTGCGTTCCATGCAGAAGGCTGTTTACCAGAGGGAGAATATAGGGCATTTCGGACTGGCCTTCTCCCATTACGCGCACTTTACGTCGCCAATCAGGCGGTACCCGGACCTGCTGGTGCATCGTCTGCTGCGCAAGCTAAAGGACGGCCGATATCCGGTGCGATTTGCCAGACGAATAGGCGGTGTCATCGATCATGTCGGTAGATACTGTTCGGAGACTGAGCGGGTGGCCGAGGCGGCGGAGCGCCAGGCGATAAAAGTCAAGCAGGTGGCCTATATGGCACGCCGTCTGGGCGAGGAGTATGCCGGTGTTATTTCCGGGACGACACCGTACGGTTTTTTTGTGCGGCTGGATAACATGGGTGTTGAGGGGATGGTACGGGTCTCATCGATTGACGATGATTACTACCACTACGATGAAAGGCAGTATCGTCTTATCGGTCGACGGACAGGGCGCGTGTTTCGTCTGGGAGATCAGATACGCGTCGGTGTGGCCAAAGTGGACACGGTCCGCAGCGAAATAGACCTTTTTGTAGTGCCACCTCATCAGAAGAAACCCTCCCGGCGTGCCTTGGGGAGGACCGAAAAAAAACAGCGATCACCCGGAAGAAAACAGCATGGCGGACAATAGTCTTATTCCGTAACGCAGGGAAGAAGCGAGAGGATTAGAGTATAGAGACTATGAAAAAACGAGTTGTTATCCTGACCGATTCCACTCGAGCAAAGGAAAACGGCCTCGCGTGGGAAAAACTCGGCACCGTGGTCAATGAACTGTCAGAGCTGTATCAAACGGTGAAAGAGAGTAGGGTTGATATTATTCTGGTCGACGAGACTCATGTCGCTATCACTCAGGCGATAGCGACCAGGATTCGCCGTTATAACGGCTTGACCGAGATCTGGGGCCTGTCCAGCGGTGAGATGGCCGCTGAAGAGGCGGATGAACGAATCGATGGACAGATTTCTGTCAGTCTGGGACAGGAGGGCGTGGCCGAGAAAGTCAAGCAGATCCTGGCTGATAAGGAACGGTTGGAGCGGTATAAGATTGTTGGCCGTTCCGCACAGATGAAAGCGATCGGCCAGATAATTGATCGCATTGCGCCGACCGATGTCTCCGTTCTCATTGTCGGGCCGTCCGGATCCGGCAAGGAATTGGTCGCCCGGGCACTGCATGATGATTCTCCACGGGCGGATCGTCCCTTTGTGGCGTTCAACTGCGGTGCTCTGGCAGAGGGAGTGCTGGAGTCGGAACTGTTCGGGCATGAACGGGGCGCTTTCACCGGTTCTGTGGCCAAACGAGAGGGGCTGTTTTTCAAGGCAGATGGGGGGACCATTTTCCTAGATGAAATCAGTGAGACAAAGCCGGACACGCAGGTCAAGCTGCTTCGCGTGCTTGAGGATGGCACCTATTACCCGGTCGGGTCAT
This sequence comes from Candidatus Zixiibacteriota bacterium, assembly GCA_029932795.1. GTDB lineage: Bacteria > Zixibacteria > MSB-5A5 > GN15 > FEB-12 > JAOZPL01. Next base: position 7,282 of record JAOZPL010000069.1, read on the forward strand.
CAACACCACGACGGGCTAATGTCCGGGTCGTGGCAGCCACCAATCGGGATCTGACTGAGGCCATTACGGAAAAACAGTTTCGCGAGGACCTTTACTTTCGTATCGGTGTGGTAAAGATAGTCCTGCCTTCGTTGCTGGAAAGGAAAGGAGATATTCAGCCGCTGCTACAGCATTTCCACACGGGAGAGAACCGGCTTGAGTATACCGATTCGGCCCTTGATCTGCTGACCAGGTACGATTGGCCGGGGAATGTGCGGCAACTCCGCAACTTTGCCACCCGCATGGCGGCCCTCAAACCGGGCGGTCTGGTCGAGGTCGAGGACGTGGAAAAATTCATCACAGAGCAGCACGCTACCACTACACACCTTCCCGTGTCAACCGGGCGGACAGTTGAACAGGCGGGACAGGAACTGATCTATCGAGCCATACTTTCTCTGGGCAGTGAGATCCGCCTGCTGAGAGATCTAATAACCGCACACCTTCCCGGTGAGCCGACAATGAAGGCCGATGAGACAGGCCAACTGTTCGAGAAGGCTACCTCGATGGAGAATATGGAGAGAGAGTTGATCAAGCAGGTCCTGATGGAGACGGGTGGTAATCGTAAGGAAACGGCGCATCGGCTCGGTATCGGCGAGCGTACTTTATATCGCAAACTTAACAAATACAAATTACATTAGGCCCGTGCGAGTTTCCGGAGTTCTTCCACTCCTTCTTGTTATCTTGACTCTTGCCAACACCTGCCTCGCGCTGGAGTTGTCCACCCCTGTTTTTACTTCAGAAGATGAGGCGTATGAAGCGCTGAGACTTGGCGAGATCGACTACTACCAGTATGTTCGTTTGCGCGAGATTGCGGTGAACGGGATTGACTCCACACTTCTGTTTCTTTATGATGAAATCCCTAACCTTTCATTCTTCTGCGCCGGTCGGCGTCCGCTTGAGACGGCTCTGGAAACTGAGCAGAAGAAACCGTTTGCCAGGCAACCCGAATACAAGTGGCCAAAAGGGGAGTTCAGCTATCGTTATTCCAAAAAGCTCAAAGAGGACAGCCAGACTCGGTATCGGACATTGGCCAGGATACGGTTCAGTGATTGTCTATCAGGTTCCTTTCGAATACACCGCGAGTACGCCGGCCCGGAGCGGTTTGTGGGCCGTACGATCACATATCGCAATCCGAAGGGCTTGTTTCGCAGAGTCACCATGGGATCTTTTTCTCAGAGGTTAGGCCTGGGGACGATATTCGGTTATCGGGGGAAATTGCTGGATCGTTCGGGTAAGTTGAGTAGCGAATCGTTTCTCTTTCCTGATTACGGCGGTTTCAACGGTCTGCTTGTCACCGCCCGTACGAATTTGTTTAACATTACCGGAATCGGTTCGTTCACGCGGGATGAGAACCATGCCATAACAACAGTCGGCGGTATGATGCAGAAGAGGGAGGGGCGCATCCGACCCGGGCTGCTGGTTGGTATCAACAGGGTGAAACGGCGGGGTTATGATTCTGTGTTGGTTGCTCGCAAGCTCGGTTTGTATCTGCTATCTCGTTATAATAATGGCTATAGCAGTCTGGAGGTAAGCGGTCAGGCA
>JAOZPL010000070.1 GCA_029932795.1 Candidatus Zixiibacteriota bacterium
TATTACGGCAAGATAACAAAATGGCTGGTGGCAAACCTCCAGTATCACCTCGACCTTCCGGCTACCGGCGAGGTGGACGAGGCCACAGCCGAGGCCATCAACGCCCTGCTGGAAAAGTGGGGTCTTCTGGAGAACGGTGGGGAAGAGAAACAAGAATTCATCGTCAGCGGGCGGGTCGTGAGCCATGAACTGCGCGGCGTCGAGGGACTGCGCGTGCTCGCGGTGGATAAGAACATCGGCAAAGATTTACCACTCGGAGAAACAAGGACGGGTGAGCGGGGAGCCTATGAAATCCGTTACTCTCCGAAAAAGATTCGAAAAGGGAAAAAGAAGCCGGACGTTCAGGTTCAGGCGCTCGATCAAAAGGGCAAAATCCTGGCTGCATCGAATGTGCGCTACAATGCCGGCCCAAGGGAAAGCGGTCTGGATGTCATCATCCCCGAAGAAAAGCTGCCCAGTCCGCCAGAGTTTCCGCGCTTGCAGGCAGACTTGGCGCCCCAGCTCGAGGTCCATGCCGAACAGCAACTCACCCGGGCGCTGGCCGAACTGAAAGAAGACAACGAACGGCAGGATATCACTTACCTGGCCAACAAGACCGGGTGGGACGCCCGCATGGTGGCCATGGCCGCTCTGGCCAGCCGGTTCAGCCGCGAGAGCGGGATCGAGCCGGAGTTCTGCTACGCGTTGTTCCGGGCCGGGGTGCCAGCCAACAAAGCCATATTGAGCCAGATGGCGCCCGAGACGGTGAAAAAAGCATGGGAGCAGGCCATCGAACAAAACATACTTCCCCCTGAAAGCAAACAGAAGATCCCGGAAAATCTGAAGCGTTTCAAGGCGTACGCAACCGCTCACCTGCTCGAAGGGCCGGCTCCTGCGGGAATATCCGGTTTCGGCGAGGTGTTGAAGGTGGCGTTGCCTGGAGAGGAAGAGTCAGAAGAGCGAGAGCGGCTCGCCTCGCTCTATTACGAATACCAGCATGATCTGTCTCTTTTCTGGGACAAGGTGAAGCATGAATTCGGCGGGGAGATTGCCGACCGTCTGCAACTGGATAGCAAAGTCGCTTTCCTGACGATCAACAACGCCCCCCTCATTCGCTGCCTGCATGAACGCATCGACGGACTACGCGATCCCCTCGATCTGGTGCGGCAAGGCCTCTTTCGCAAAGAGAAGTGGGAGGAACTCCTTGCCGGGGATGAGGTTCCCATCCCGGTAGAGATACCCGGCGACAGCCCGGAGGAGAAGCGAGCCAACTATGCGTCCTTTATGGCCAACCAGTTGCGTCTGAGCTATCCCACGGCCGTGGTTTCAGCCTTGATTGAGGACAATGAGATAAGGATAGATTCATCGGTAAAAAACACAGTAACCAAATTTCTCTACGAGCATCAGGGAAGGTTTGAACTGGGAATTCAGCCCATTGAACAGTATTTGAAGAAAAACAACATCGATTTGGAGGATAAAGCGGTAGTACAGCTAAAAAAATTTCAGCGTGTATATCAGATCACTCCATCAGATAAGGCAATGGCTGCTTTGCTGAATCACAACATAGATTCGGCTTACGCAGTAGTGCAATACGATGAAGATACGTTTATAAAGACCTATCAGGGAGAGCTTGGAGGCGAGACTGCTGCTCGACTCACCTATGCCAAGGCCCAGCAGGTGCACAACGCCGTCCTGAACATTGCCACCTCGTATATGCTCGAAAAAGCAGCGCCACCGCTTTATCCCATCCCCTGGAAAACGGGTGAGGGTGGGGCCGATGACACCGGCGTTCTCGCCTATCCGACCCTGGAAGGACTCTTCGGAGAGCTGGATTTTTGCACCTGCGAGCACTGCCGCTCCTGGCTCAGCCCAGCGGCGTACCTGGTCGATCTGCTCCTCTTTCTGGATAAAGACGAGCGTCCCAGTCCCCTCGACGTTCTTCTCGAGCGTCGTCCCGATATACAGCACCTGCAACTGACTTGCGAGAACACAAATACCGTTCTACCTTACATCGACCTGGTCAACGAGGTCCTGGAGCATTGGGTGGTCAACGGCTCGCTGACAAACTTCGAAGGTCACAATATAGAGGAGGGCGTCACCATCGAGGAACTTCTGGCTAGCCCCCAGTTCGTCAACGACAGAGCGTATGAGATCTTGCGCGATCAGGTCTTCCCGCCGCCGCTTCCGTTCAACCGATCACTGGAAGTCATGCGCCGCTATTTCGAGCATTTCGAGATGCCGCTCCACGAGGCCATGGAAAGGCTGCGCAAGCATGACGGCGCGGACCGTGATGGGGCACCCTATGGCTGGCGGGATATCCTGATGGAGCGACTGGGACTCTCACGACAGGAATACCGGATCCTGACCGACAGCGACATTCCGTTGCAGGAACTGTACGGCGAAGACCCGGACGTGGTCACAAAGTTTGCCGAGCTTCGCGACGAACTCACAACGATTACTGTAGATGATGTTGAACGCTCGATCGGCATCGGCAACGCCAAGCTCTTCGCGCGCCGGCTCAACCTCAGCTATGAAGAACTGATCGATATCGTCCGCACCCAGTTCGTTAATCCCTACAGCCACCTGATTCCCAAGCTAGAGAAGTTGCATATCAACTTCACCACCATTCAGGCGTTCCTCCAGGGAACCTTGAGCGAGGCCGATTTTGAAGCCCGACTGCCTGAAGACCTCGACCCGACCGCCTACGGCGGCGACGTGAAGCAGTGGCTGCGGGACCATGAGGCGCAGATCATGGGGCTGATCGTGCTGTCCGACCCCACCGGCAGCGAGGACGTCTGCAGCTTCGACACAGTGGAATTTCGGTATCTTTCCGGCAATGGGTTGCAACCGATCGAGTTCCTGAAGCTTTTGCGCTTTATCCAGCTCTGGAAGAAGCTCGGCTGGAGCATCGAGCAGACCGACAAGGCGATCAAGGCTCTTTACCCGGCCGATCAGTATCCTGACGAGAACGACCATTGGGATACGGCCAGAATCAAGCTGGATGCTGGATTCCGGATCTTGCTTGATCGCCTGGCACACCTGCAGATCGTGATGGAAGAACTCCACCTGAAACCGAATCCCGACCTCCTGCCGCTTCTGGCCTGCTGGTCTCCCATCGACACGCATGGTTATGACTCGCTCTATCGACGGATGTTCCTAAACCCGACCATCCTGGCGCTGGATGAGATTTTCCAGGAGGATGGCTACGGCAACTATCTGGCGGATAAAAAAGAGTTCCAGGATCCCGATGCAGAACCGCCAAGGCTCAGCCAGCATGTTGAAGCCCTTCGCGCCGCCTTCAATCTGACCGGGGAGGAGTTCGAACTGATCCGTCAGGAGCTGGGCTTTGACAAAAACACCATACTGAATCTGGCCAATATCAGCTCCCTCTTCCGCCACGGCTATCTGGCGCGAAAGTTGCGCTTCAGCGTGCGGGAGTTGCTGGCGCTCAAGGCTCTCTCAGGCCTGGACCCCTTCCTGCCTCTGGACATGGCACAGCCGCGTGATCCGGCGCAGCCCTTTGGCGCAGTTCGCCCTCCGGCCATCCGCTTCATTGAGCTGGTACAGCAGATTAAGAACTCGCCCTTCAAGGTCAACTCGCTGGTCTATTACCTTCAGCACCAGGACTGGAGCGGCGAAGCCTCTCCTTCCCAGGAAGATATCCTGGCCTTTGCGCGGACACTCCGCGGGGATCTGTTGCGCATCGAGCAGGAGAACGCCGTGCAGGAAGATTCCACCGGTGAGGTCACAAAATCCAGGATGGCTCTCGTCTATCCGCAGGAGGCGGTAGATACTTTCTTCGGCTTTCTGAACAACACGGTCACATTCAGTACAGACTATGACCACGGCCGGCCGCAACTGGAGGAGGCAATTCTTGAGGTTTCGGACCGTCTCACCTACGACGATCTCCGGAAGCGACTTTCTTTCGCGGGCGTGATGACGGAAGGCGAAAGGGATGCGCTGAAAGGCGTTCCAGGTGTCAGCGAGGATTTCAAGAATGCGATACAGGCGCTGTACAATGCCGGCCAGGCGGCACTCACTGACTTCTTTGCCCGTTACCTCGAACTGGAATCCCCTTATTCAAGCTTCGTAAGCAGCAGCGAGCCTGTCGAAAAGCGGTTTTTGGCCCTCCTGTCGGACATCTTGCCCGACCTGCTCAGCAGACTCAAGCGCCAGCAGGTACGCCAGACGGTCAGCGCCCAGGTGGGAGCCAATCTCACTGTGGTGACGCCGCTTCTGGAAGACGCCCGCGTTCTCCATGCGGTGGGCAACGTGGACAAGCCAGCCATCGCCGACTTCCTGGCGCTGGAGACCCGGGGGCTGTCTGCCGACATCTTCTTTGCCGAAGCACTGGGAACCAGGGCGGACTGGTCCGGAGTGGTTCCCGAGATTGACTACGGCGGGTCGAATCCCCTGCCTTCCGACGGAGCTCCCAGAGTGAGCGGAAGGTGGTACGGATTTCTGGAAGCGCCCGACACCGGCTTTTACAACTTCTATATAGAAGCGGATACCGGCGCGGACATCGCGCTGCGGTTGTATGGGCAAGAGGTGACTTTGGTGGTGACCGATGGTCTCTGGCACAACCAGGAACCTATCGAACTTGAGGCCGGACGCCTGTATACCCTGGAACTCAAAGCCAGGGGAGTCAAGGACCGGCTCTCGCTTCAGTGGGAGCGCCGGGGCGTCGGGAGGGTGGTGGTCCCGTCCGGACAGCTCTACCCGGCGACGGTGCTGAATCGATTCAAAGCCGCCTATCTCCGGGTGCTCAAGGCACTGGCCATTGCCGAGGCGGTGGGATTGTCCGGCGAAGAACTGATATATTTTGCCACCCATGACGACCACCGAATCGATGGCAGAGGGTGGCTGAATGCTCTGCCGGTAAAACCTTTGCTTGCCGGGGCCACGGTCCATGCCCTGTTGGGGATCCTGCTGGCTTTGTTACGCTACCGCGACATCAAGGAGGATCTGAAGGTTTCCCCCGAGCGTCTGCTCGAGGTGCTGAGAGACCCTCAAACCCGTGATGAGGAAGGAGTTCTCCTGCTGGAAAGGGTAACTGGCTGGCGGGAGGAGGACGTCACGGCCCTGCTCGGCCACTTCGGCCTGGAACTTTCCGACCTGAGCCACATCCCACACCTGGCCCGTCTCCACGAGGCGTTCAGAGTGGTCAAGAAGCTCGCCATCGGTGCGTTCACGCTGCTTGCGGTGACCACCAACGATCCTGTAACTGACACCCTTCGGGAGCTACAGGCGGCACTGCGGGCCCGTTTCGACGACACCCCCGAACCCGGGGGAAGCCTACCCGCCATCGAGGAGGTACCTGCCAGGAGTGCCTTACCGATCAACCGCGATTGGCTCAAGCTGGTTCAGCCGATCAACGACGAGCTGCGCAGTCTGAGGAGAGATGCACTCGTGGCCTACGTGCTGCACAAAATGGGACAGAAAGAAGCGACAAAGCACATCGATACGCCTGACAAGCTGTTCGAATACTTCCTGATCGATGTGGAGATGGACCCGTGCATGAAGACTTCACGGATCAAGCAGGCCATCTCCAGCGTACAGCTCTTCACACAGCGCTGTCTGATGAACCTGGAGCCCCAAGTCGCTTCCTCTGACATCAATGCAAAGCAGTGGGAGTGGATGAAGCGCTACCGCCTCTGGGAGGCCAACCGGAAGATCTTTCTCTGGCCCGAAAACTGGCTGGAGCCGGAACTCCGTGACAACAAATCTCCCTTCTTCCGGGACTTAGAAAGCGAGCTGCTGCAGGGAGATATCACCGATGACGCGGCGGCCACCGCCCTGGTGCATTATCTGGAGAAGCTGGACGAGGTGGCCAGGCTGGAGATCTGCGGCATGTATTACGAAGAGAACGAGCTCGGCAATCCGGCGGACGACGTCGTCCATGTGATCGCCCGCACCGCGGGCACCCGGCGTACTTACTACTATCGCCGTCAGGAGGGCGGGGTGACCTGGACGCCATGGGAAAAGATCAATCTGAACATCGAAGACAATCCGGTGTTGCCGGTGGTCTGGAAAGATCGGCTGCTGCTCTTCTGGGTGAGCATTCTGCAGAAGCCGGTTTCTGAAACGAATTCTCAGAACAGTAATGATGATGTCAAACTTACAGAAGCGAACTTATCGCAGTTAAAAGGTACAGCAGGCGAATCAAAAATGAGAGTGGAGCTCGTACTAAACTGGAGTGAATACTATCACGGCAAGTGGCAGCCTGTACGGACTTCGAATGTGCTCAGACCTGAGACCCTCGATGTCTTTTCGGCCATGGGCAGCGGTGCGTTTGATCGATCGGAGCTACAAATGTTTTCAGAGGAAAAAGAGGAAGGCGAGGAGAAATCGTTAAGTATTTTCATCAGTTACCCTGGCAGAAAAACCGTACATTTCGAGCTATACAACACACAAAGTGTTCCAATTAGTAGTGGGGGTTTATTTGAGACGAAATCTAATGGTAGAAATATATTTATAAATATATTTATTATCTACCCAGTCATACTCGGAAGAGGACCAGTTCCAGCAGGTTTGTACATCGCATATTCTGACTCGCCATATATTGACCTAATATCGTTCAAGAAAAGAATATCATGCCAGCCTGTTGATACGCAACATCCATTGAAAAATATCTTCGAAGCGCCGTTCTTCTGCCAGAACTCACGCCATGTCTTCTTCGTGACCACCAAGAAGAGCAGCGTGCTAGTGGCTACCTATCCGGATATTTTTGTAAGACCATCTTCGAAGAGCCCTCTGGTTGAGATTCCGAAGGTGATTCTCCCTGACTATCATCGTGTTGAAGAGCGGGTTGTCGATCCCGTTGGACCGATCACTCAGTGGGGCGACCCAAGGGAAAGAACTCGAATAATGGTGGATAGAGAGGCGACATTGATTAGGGTGATGGCAGCCGATGGAACGATCCAATACGAAGGCACCCAGATCGGTCCACATGGCGGCATTTTTTCAGTTCAAAAAATAAACAAATAAGCGTTGGGCGTCAGCCCTTTATTATACAGGAGGACAAAAACATGGGAAACAGAAAAATAGGAATCCATGGCTACGATGCATCGCAGTTACAAGATTCAGTCATGGAAATGATAGGAGAGCAGAAGACAAAATTCACTTACACTTTCAACAATCACTTTCATCCTTTCGTGGGTGAACTGATAGCGCAGCTAAACAGGAAGTCGATCGCCGGTTTGCTGGATGCCGATTTTCACGACAGTCTAAAGAAAGACTTTTTCAAGGATTTTTACCGTCCCAACGAGGATGATGAGACGGTAGATATCAGGTACTTCCCTGAAAAGATAGATATCAGTGAGGACGGCGCCTATTCCATCTACAATTGGGAGTTGTTCTTCCATGTCCCGCTGACTATTGCCATCCACTTGAGCAAAAACCAGCGATTTGCCGAGGCCCAGAAGTGGTTCCACTACATCTTCGATCCCACGGCACCTAACGGGAAGTTCTGGCGTTTTCTGGCTTTCCGCGATAAAAATTTCAAACAAATTGATGAACTACTCTATCTCATCAGCAAGCCCGACGACGAACTGAATGATGAGGAGCGGAGGCGGAAAGAGCTAATTTTGAGCGGCTATGAGCAGTTGCGTAAAAACCCTTTTCATCCTCACGTGGTCGCCCGCACACGCCCCCTGGCTTACGCCTTGAATGTGGTCATGAACTATTTGGACAACCTTATCGCCTGGGGGGATAGCCTTTTCCGCCAGGACACCATCGAATCCATCAACGAAGCCACGCAACTCTACGTACTGGCGGCCAATATCCTGGGACCCAGGCCAGAACGTATTCCTCCCCGAGGAACGACCAAACCTATGACATTCGCGCAACTGAGAAAACGACAGGGTGAGCTTGGCGATGCTCTGGTGGAATTAGAGGGGCAATTCCCATTCGATTTGCAGTACCCGGCCACGAAAGGGGTGGACACCGACCAGACGAAAAGCCTGTTCGGAATCGGCCGCACCCTCTATTTTTGCCTGCCTCGAAATGAGAAGCTCCTGAGCTACTGGGACACCGTTGCCGATCGGCTTTTCAAGATCCGCCACTGCATGAACATCGAAGGTGTGGTGCGCCAGCTTCCACTGTTCCAACCGCCTATCGATCCGGGGCTGCTGATCAAGGCGGCTGCGGCGGGGATCGACATCAGCAGCCTGGTCAGTGGCCTGAACCAGCCACTGATGCCGGTGCGTGCCACCCTGCTCATCCAGAAAGCGCTGGAGCTTGCCGGCGAGGTGCGCAACATGGGCAACAGCCTGCTGTCCGCTCTGGAGAAACGGGATGCCGAAGCGCTGACACGCCTGCGACAGGCCCATGAGATTACCATCCAGAAAATGGTACAGGATGTGCGCTACCTCCAGTGGAAGGAAGCCGAAGCATCCACTGAGGCGTTGATCAAAAGCAGGGAGAGCGCGTTAGAACGCTACCGATTTTACCAGCGACTTTTGGGAAAAAACGAAGATGAATTAAAGGATGTTGCCAGCTTCAGCCTGCAACGGCGAGAACTCACCGAGGAGAAATTCGACGAGGTGTATGCCGAGCTTGTGGAGCAGTATTCAAGGGACATTCAACGAGCTGAATACCCTGCTCTTGATGTGATCGATGAAGGAGGACTGTATTTGAACATCAACGAGGATACTGAACTGAATAAGCTTTTGCCAACCGCTCGTGACTATAAGTTGGCGGCGTTTGTGTTACGGCAGGTAGCGCCTGCAATGGCCCTCATTCCTGATTTTCCAATAGATATTCATTATTATAAAAGAGCTCCTGAGGTTATTTCTCTCTGGAAATCTTTTGAGGAGCAGGAATACTCTATGCAAAAAAAAGTGGAATCTACTGCGCTCCAGCTCTGGAAAGGAAATCCTT
>JAOZPL010000071.1 GCA_029932795.1 Candidatus Zixiibacteriota bacterium
TTCTATTTTGAGGTAACTTGCCCAATATGTGGCTATGCAAAATGGACTGAAGAGAAAGTACCCAGTGATGCCGATGTGGAGTTGGCAAAAAATGAACTGGCTGAAATGGATGTTGAAGAAAGAGAGAAAGCAACGGAGCTCTTCTATGAAGACAGTATTTCCCTTATTGTGCGCCAAGAAAGGAAATAATCTTTGTAGGGCAGGTGCCCTGCGCGCCTGCCTCATTAAATGGCAGGATCACAGGGATCCTGCCCTACTTTGAAGAACCGATAGAAACGACGTTGAAGCCTGATGTCTCATAAAATCAACAAAATCCTCATCGCCAACCGGGGCGAGATTGCCGTTCGGGTGATGCGGGCCTGCCGCGACCTGGGGATTACCTCGGTGGGGGTCTATTCCGAATGTGACAAAACCGCTTACCATGTCCGCATGTCTGACGAAGCAGTGTATATTGGCAACTCACCATCAACAGAAAGCTACCTTGTTCAGGACAATATAATTCGCGCTGCAAAAGAGACGCAGGCGGATGCTATTCATCCCGGTTATGGTTTTCTGGCTGAGAATCCGGAGTTTGCCCAGCGGTGCCTTGACGAGGGGTTGATTTTCATTGGCCCGAGTCCTGAAACCATTCGTTTACTGGGGGACAAACTTCAGGCCAGGGCGCTGGCGCTCAAAGCAGGTCTGTCAGTCATACCGGGAACGGATCTTGACGGCCGTGATTCCAAAGCTGCGCTGCAGCTGGTGCGCGACATCGGCTTTCCCATTCTCGTCAAAGCGGCTGCCGGTGGCGGCGGCAAGGGGATGCGGGTGGTTGAATCGGAGGCGTTGTTCGCCGAGGCGCTCGCCTCGGCCAGCAGCGAGGCTGCCTCTTCGTTCGGTGACGGTCGCGTTTTTGTTGAACGTTATCTGAAGCGGCCGAGACATATTGAGATTCAAACCCTTCGCGATCAACATGGCAACTGTGTGTACCTTGGGGAGCGGGAGTGTTCTATTCAACGACGGCATCAAAAAGTGATAGAAGAAACACCATCACCGGTTGTGAGCCCGGAACTCCGTAAGCGTATGGGGGAGGCAGCGGTGAATATAGTGCGGATGTCCGGTTATGTAGGTGCCGGTACGGTGGAGTTCCTGGTTGAAAAAGATGGTTCCTTCTATTTCCTGGAAGTCAACACCCGGCTTCAGGTGGAGCACCCCATCACCGAGATGGTGAGCGGACTTGATCTGGTGAAAGAGCAAATCAGCATCGCTGAGGGGAAGAAGCTGACTATCCGACAGGAAGATGTTGCTCTCCGAGGGCATGCTATTGAGTGCCGTATCTATGCGGAAGACCCTTCGGAAGGTTTCGTCCCTTCGACGGGCAGACTCAAAAACTATCGGCCGCCGTCGGGGCCGGGTGTGCGAGTTGACTCCGGCGTCGTCATCTTCTCTGAGATACCGATTTACTATGACCCGATCATCGCTAAGTTGGTGGTCTGGGGACAGGATCGTCCTGAAGCCATCAGCCGGGCCAGGCGGGCGCTCGAGGAGTTCCGCTTATCCGGCGTCAAAACGACCATCGGCTTCCACCGTGTTATCATGGATAACAAGAAGTTCCTTGACGGTGATCTCTCGACCAGATTTCTGGAAGAGGAATTCCCCGATAATAACTACCAGCTCTTCAGCGACGATCTCGTTGAAAGGGCAGCCATTGCCGCGGCGCTGGATACTTTCGTCAAAGAGCGGAAGATCACTCTTGGCAACGGCAGGCGGTCCCGGTCAACTGGTTCGAGCTGGACTACTTTCCATCGCAGGAATAACCTCAGAAGCTTCGGGGGTAGCCGCTGATGCCTCGTTATCACGTTGTGGTGGACGGCAAGGAGTTTGACGTTGAGGTGAACTACCGCTCGGGGCAGTACGAGGTATCTGTGAACGGTCGACCGCTTCGTGTCCAGAGTCATCGCCTGGGGGAGAGCCGTTCACTCCTGCTGGTGGACAACCAGTCTCTGGAGGTTGATGTTCGAATAAATGGCGACGGTGGCAAGATTGTTTTTATGAAGGGGATGGAGATGTCGGTTTCGGTCGAAGATTACAATCTCGCGCAGCTTCGCAAGATCGCCGGTATACATTCCGGCCCGTTGGTTGAAGCCACGTTTAGAGCTCCTATGCCCGGTCTGGTTATTGATGTCCGGGTTCAGCCGGGCCAGAAGGTCAAAAGGGGAGAACCGCTGCTGGTGATTGAAGCGATGAAGATGGAGAACATCATCAAAGCCAAAGGTGATGCCATCGTCAAGGCGACCCACGTGAGGGGCGGTCAGTCGGTGGAAAAAGGGGACGTCCTTCTGGAGTTTGAGTAGATGTCAGATAACAGCAGAAAGACCACCTCCGGAATTGAAATACCGGTCGTGGTTCCGCGTGGCGATGCTTCGGTAGACGATAGCAAGATCGGCGACCCTGGAAAATACCCATTCACAAGAGGGGTGTACCCCGACATGTATCGGGGGCGGTTGTGGACTATGCGCCAGTACGCCGGTTTTGGCACCGCTCAGGAGACGAACAGACGCTTCCGGTATCTGCTGGAGCGTGGACAGACCGGTCTGTCGGTGGCGTTCGATCTGGCCACACAGATCGGGTATGACTCCGATCACCCGATGGCCAGAGGTGAAGTGGGCCGGACCGGCGTGGCGATCGACTCCCTGCGTGATATGGAAGTGCTGTTCGACAGTATTCCCCTGGATAGAGTCTCCACCTCGATGACGATCAACGCCACGGCTGTAATCCTGCTGGCCATGTATATCGCGGTCGGTAAAAAGCAGGGCGTGGCGCCATCGCAGCTCACCGGCACCGTGCAAAACGACATTCTCAAGGAGTTCATCGCACGCGGGACATACATTTTCCCGCCGCAGCCGTCAATGCGAATTATCACTGACATTTTTGCTTACGCCGCAGAACAGCTTCCCCGCTACAACACCATATCCATCTCCGGCTATCATATCCGTGAGGCGGGTGCCACCGCCGCGCAGGAGGTGGCTTTCACGCTTTCGAACGCCATTGCCTATGCGCAGGCGGCCCTGTCAGCCGGACTGGCGATTGATGAATTCGCACCCCGGCTATCTTTTTTCTTTGCCTGTCATAACGACCTGTTTGAGGAGGTGTCCAAGTTCCGGGCGGCACGCCGAATATGGTCCCGGATTGTGAAAGAGCGGTTCCACGCGGGCGACGAGCGCTCGATGCTGTTACGGTTTCATACCCAGACCGGCGGCTCGACCCTGACCGCCCAGCAGCCTGAAAACAATATCATACGGACTACCGTGCAGGCGCTGTCGGCAGCGCTTGGCGGGACACAATCGCTGCACACGAACGCTTTCGATGAGGCCCTGGGGCTGCCGACGGAAAAATCGGCGGAAGTAGCGCTTCGGACGCAACAGATTCTGGCGCATGAGTCCGGGATTACCAACACTGTCGATCCATTGGCCGGTTCGTATTATATAGAGTACCTGACGGATCAAATGGAGGCGAAGGTACTTGAGATAATGGACAGCATTGAGGAGATGGGTGGCTCCGTTCGCTGTGTTGAGACCGGCTATTTCGGAGAGGCGATTGCAAAATCAGCCTACGCTTATCAGAAGGAAATCGAGTCGGAGAAGAGAATAGTCGTTGGAGTGAACAAGTATCAGTCGGAGTCAGCCGGGATTCCCTCGATTTTGAAGGTTGACCCGGAACTGGAGACAAAGCAGATTACAGCGTTGCAAAAGCTGCGTGTCGAGCGGGACAACAAGAGGGTCGCTGATGCCCTCGCGGCGCTTAGAGATGCGGCGCTAAAGGATGACAATCTCGTTCGTCCGGTGCTGGAGGCGGTAGAGAACTATGCGACTACAGGAGAGATTTCGGATGTTTTTCGGGATGTATGGGGTGAGTATCGGGCACAAGGCTAAGGCATCTGCTGTCACGTTGGTGATGGTCGCTGCCCTGATGGCGGCGATAGGTTGCGGGGGGGAATCTCAGAAGGTGGAAACCGCCTCAGTATCAGATTCAACCGATATAAAATTGATACAAGAGATGTTTATGGAAGCGGCGAATCGCTGGCATTACGGCGATAAGGCAGTGCTGTATGACCTCGAGTTCGAATACGTTCAGGACAAGTACACGTATGATGAGTATCTTGACTTTGGCCAGATCAAGTATCTGGAAGCGGATTCGCTCGTAGCAATTGTGGTCAAGGACGTTACGCTTTTTGACCGGGACTCGGCCCACGTGATGGCCGATGCGGTATTTGTCGGGCCCAGCGGGGATACATCGCATTTCCTTGACGAAAATCCATATCACCTGTATTTCCATCGCGGGCGATGGATACATCCCTCTGTCGGATCCATTGATCTGCAACTGGAATATGAGGAAGTCCAGCGGGTGGCGGATTCCGCCGCGGCTGCAGAGGCCATGCTGGAAGATTTATAGTCTGATGGATAAATCTCTGATCTCGCATGTGGGTATCGCGGTCGCTGACCTGGAGACCGGCATTGCCCGGTATGAGTTGCTGATCGGTCGGAAGCCGTTGCTGGTGAGAGAGGTCGCTGAGCAGAGGGTGAAAGTAGCGATTTTTGCCGCTGGCGGTTCTACCGGAAAAGAATTCGGCGGCAGGATAGAGTTGGTGGCGGCCACCGATCCACTCAGTCCGGTCAACCGCTTCATAGAAAAAAGGGGTGAGGGGCTGCATCATATCTGCATCCATGTTGACGATATCGTGGAAAAACTGTCCGAACTGAAGAAGGCCGGGGTGCAACTGATTGACGAGACACCCCGTATAGGAGCGGAAGGGCGAAAGGTGGCGTTTGTTCACCCTCAGGGTATGAACGGCGTGCTGATTGAGCTGGAAGAAGGCTCTGGCTGACGAAAGAAGTCAGGATACGTTATCGTTCCCAACATGCCGAAACCGTCTGGGCTCCCCACATTGTCCACAACTTTTATGTTCACTGCGATTTAACTGTCCGCAATCGCACCGCCAGAAATTCGTTCCGGATGAAATAGACAGCCGGGTTTTTGATGCTCTGGTACGCTGCCGAAAAGCATAAAGCAATCCGGCTATGATTATCAGCAGCCCCACACCATACCAGTACGGACGCCGGTTTGTGAGAAAAACAGAGGCCTCCTGTGGGCCGGTATAGATAAATCCGCTTTGAATGAGTTTCAGTTCGTCAGCCACTGTCGGGTAATCCTTGGTGTCAGTTTTTGCCCATAGTGTGAACAGGAGTTGATGCCCATCCGGGTGCCGGTAAAGGATAGCGTTAAGGCGATGATACAATGGAACGTGGCTTATTGAGTCGGTTGAGATAAACTCGATCACAAAGCTGGTACGGTAGGTCTCAAAGTAGCCGGTGGAGGTCAGCAGACTGGCTTCCGGGAGCCCGAGAATAACATCATCGACAACCTTTTCCACTGATCGCTTCAGTTCATCATTGCTGAGCACGGCGTCGACCGGTGCGATTATCGATTTGAAAATCAGCAGTTCGGCGGGAGGCTCCAAGCGGACGAGTTGGAACGGGTAATCGAGAGTGTCGTTGCCCAGGTGCCAACTGTTTAGTGATGGCAACCGGATTTCCCCGGCTAGGTTAATGAAGCCGCCGGCGACCGAGGATCCGGTTAAGGTCAACCACAGCATGATTGGCAGGAGATAGTTCTTCATTCTTCTTATCAGTAATATCGTCCAGCAAGAGGGAATGAATAAGGGCGGGAGAAGAGGCAGCGAGTCGGAAGCAGTCAGTTTCCGGATGCCTGGTTGAAGTTCCTGGACAAACAATCGGTGACCAGCCTGATCCGATCCTCCAGAAATGTCTTCCTGTCGATCACAGGGGAATATTCAAACGTGCGTCCCGCCTTTTCTCTTTGCAGGAGTCCCTTTTCGTTAAGGCGGCCAAGGACAGTCATCACGGTCGTGTATGCAAGCCTGCTGTTCGGACCGAGATAGTAGAGCGCTTTTTTGACTGTCAGGCGTTGGTGTTCCCAGGCCAATTCCATCAATCTGGACTCGGTTGGCCCCAGGAAGACCGCCGTGCCGGAAGCCTCAGGGTCAAAGTAAAAACCGGCCTGTGACATCTCAGGTTTTTCTTGACCGGCCCTTTACCATCAGGTGAATGCCCAGAACGACTATTGCTGCCGGAAAGAAATAGTCCCAGACATCGCCGTAGATGATGCCGAGGTGATCCAGCAGCAGGAGCACGCCCAGTATAATAAGCAACATGCCAACAAACATGTAATTCCTTCTCTCTGTTTGTGTCATAGATCTATAAAAGATTGCTTGCCCGCGAGCAAGTTGAAATCTCGGTTACTGTCACGTTCCGGATTGAATTGTTTAACGTATTTCGCGGAGTCGCATGACTACAACGTCGGCGATCGCCTCGAGCATCTGCCTGTCCTGCGTGGTGAAACAGGCTGGCCGGTCGGAGTCGATATCTATCTCCCCCAGAACTGTGTCGCCATCAAGAAGGGGCACCACGATCTCGGAGCGAGTGGTGGGGGCGCAGGCCAGGAAGCGTGGATCTGCCTGAACGTCGTCAACGATGATGGACTGTTTCTGCAAAGCTGCCGCCCCGCATATGCCCTTATCCAGCCCGATTCGGACATGTTCGGTCCTGGGGCCGACATAGGGCCCAACCTCAAGTACATTTTCGCGCATCAAGTAGAATCCTGTCCAGTTGAAAGCCTCCGAGAAGGCATTGATTAACTCGGCGGCGGCTTGGAGCACATCGGTTTTGTCATGCTGCTGGGCAATGGCGATCCTGATGTTGTCAACCAGTTGCTGGCGCTTGTTGTCTATCATTGTCTCTTCCTCGCAGCTAGTGGACTTGGCTCGGTCCTTTCCTGATGGTATCGGATAGTCCGGTCCGAAAGTAAACAACGACAGAGTACCTGCGTAAATATTACACGGGCCAAGGCACCGATCGGTCGGTCGCTGCCGCGAGATGCCTGTTCGTCAGGGACTCTATCTTATTAAAGAAAAAATATAAGACAGTCCGGGGGTTGTGGTCAATCTCCTGTTGAAAGAATGAGCAATGTATCCAGCGGCCATTTAGCAGTCCAGCCAGGTGCCGAAAATGGTAATGATTACGCGGAAAACGCCATAACCGGCACTCAAGGAGTATCCATGGCAGCGAAGATCTTGGTTATTGATGATGAAGATTCCATGTGCAGTTTCATGGAGATTATGCTGGCCAAGGAGGGTTACTCGGTGGAGACGACCAGCTCCGGGCAGGACGGGGTCGCCCGTCTGCGCGAGGAAAACTACGATGTCGTCATAGCGGACCTGAATATGCCGGAGATGACCGGTATCGAGGTCCTGAAAGGGATCAAATCGTTCAAAAAAGAGCAGGAGATAATCGTCATGACCGCCTTTGCGTCGGTGGACACTGCTATCGAGGCGATGAAACAGGGAGCGGCTGACTATATTACAAAACCTTTCAAGGTAGATGAGATAAAAATAGCGATTGAAAAATCCATTAATCGCAAAAAGTTGATCCACGAGAATAAGACGCTAAAGAAGCAGCTTCAGAATAATAACTCCTTCGATGAATTTATCGGCCACTCGGAGGTGGTGGTTAAACTGAAGAAGCTTGCCCGGCGAATCGCATACTCGGATTCAACGGTGTTGATCCGAGGGGAATCAGGTACCGGCAAGGACCTGATTGCTCGAGCGATACACCATCACTCGCCCCGTTGCGGAGGACCGTTTGTCACGATAAACTGCGCAGCGCTTCCGGAGACATTGCTGGAATCCGAACTCTTCGGCCACAAGAGGGGGGCATTCACCGGCGCTGTCAAGGACAAGGATGGGTTGTTCAAGGTGGCCCACGGGGGGACGTTTTTCCTTGACGAGATCGGGAATATCTCACGGACCATTCAGGTCAAGCTGCTTCGCGTACTGGAGGACAAGAAGATTACTCCGGTCGGGGAGACCAAACCACTTGAGGTCGATGTTCGTCTGATTGCAGCCACCAATGCTGACCTGGAAGAGGCGGTGAAAGCGGGTCAATTCCGGGCCGATCTGTTTTATCGTCTCAACGTTATTCCGATATATATTCCTCTGCTTCGAGAGCGGAAGGAGGATATCGCCCTCCTGGCCGAACATTTTGCAGCCCGGTTCTGTGAGAAGGGGAACATACCGGCCAAACAGTTTTCACCTGATGCCATGAAAATTCTGGTGAACTATTCCTGGCCCGGGAATGTCCGTGAACTGGAGAACACCATTGAACGGGCAATTCTGCTTAATCGGACGGGCAGGCTTGAGGTGGCCGATTTCCCTGAGAAACTGGCCGAGCGGGAACCGTTGGCGGTCGTCACGGAAGCTGATCCTGTGACACCGACCCTTGAGTCGATCGAAAAGGCGTATATCCACTGGGTGATGACACAGACCAAAGGGAAGAAGTCTGAGGCGGCGCGGATTCTAGGGATTGATACTTCCACCTTGTATCGGAAGCTGGAACGTTATCAATCAGACGATTCGGTCGTCAACAAGGGTGGCTGGGAGAGTAAAAAAAAGCAGGCCGCAAAGTAGTCAGATTTTGAACAGCTTGGTGGAACGGGAATTGCCATGGTTAACCGGATGCTAAGCCAAAGCTCTGGGAAGCAAGGAGAAGACATGACCAGAAGGCGATTCAACGGCAGGGGGTTCACGTTGATCGAACTCATGATTGTGGTGGTGATCATCGGGATCCTGGCTGCACTTGCAGTCCCCCGGTTCATGCGTTCGAGTACCAGATCAAAACAGACAGAGGCAAAACTTA
>JAOZPL010000072.1:0-6816 GCA_029932795.1 Candidatus Zixiibacteriota bacterium
ACAAACACTTCGTGATTCTCCCTTCCACGCCGCTCTGGGATGTTGACAGATACCTGGAAACCTTTGGAGGAAAGCGGTGTCCGAACGGATTCAGGTACTCGAGCGGCACCAACAGTGATTGGCTGACGGTTCAGCAACTGCGTCGACTGATCAAGGAATATGTTGACAAGGACTTCACTGTGCCGGAGGAGGTGTTGACGGAGAAGAAACCGGATCGGGGTTTAGAGGAAATACTGGCGGCTCCTGAGCTTGTCGAGGAAGATCGTTCCGATCAGTAAATGTTGGCTGGATGTGGTTGTAGGGTCGGCCATGAACAGGGGGAAATAGATATTCCAGTATGAAAGTGACGCAAAAGAGAGAATACCAATTCTTACCGTACAGTCGACAGCATGTGACTCAGGAGGATATTGATGCCGTCATCAAGGTCCTTCGGTCCGACTGGTTGACGCAAGGCCCTGCACTTCCCCGGTTTGAACAAGAACTCGCCGGCGTGGTTCATGCTCGTAACGCCGTAGCCTGTGCCACCGGCACGGCAGCGTTACATCTGGCGATGCTGGCCTTGGGAATCGGTAAGGGGGATGTGGTCGTCACCACGCCAAATACTTTTCTTGCCGATGCCAATTGTGCGCTGTTTGTTGGCGCTGAGGTCGCTTTCGCCGACATAGATCCGGATACCGGCAACATGAGCCCGGAGGCTCTGGCCGAGGTACTCGCCCGTGATTCGAAAAAGAGGGTCAAAGCTGTTATTCCGGTGCATTTTGGCGGTCAACCGGTAGATTTACCGGCTATTTCTAATCTTGCAGCTGCCCACGGTGCCGTAGTGGTCGATGATGCCTGTCACGGACTTGGTGCGACTTATGAGCATGAAGGACACACCTGGCATGTGGGCGGCTCACCTCATGCCCTTATCAGTATATTCTCCTTTCACCCGGTCAAACATGTGGCGATGGGGGAAGGCGGGGCAGCGGCAACTAACGACGACAAGCTGACGGCTCGCCTTCGGCTATTCCGAAATCATGGCATGGTCAAGGAAGGTTTTCTCAACGACGATATGGCTACTTCGCCGGAAGGGACCGTTAATCCCTGGTATTACGAGATGCAGCAGCTTGGTTACAACTACCGGGTGACCGATATGCAGGCGGCTCTGGGCATAAGGCAGCTTGGTCGTCTGGAGCGGTCAGTTGAACGGCGTAATGAAATCGCGCGTTTTTACCATAAACTGATAGGGCAACGTTTTGAACCGGCCCTGGTGAAACCGCTGGCCACCCGTGCCGGTGTGCGGCATGCATATCACCTCTTTGTTGTCCGTATCGATTTCGAACGCTTCGGAGTCTCGCGAGCAACTGTCATGAATCGACTTCGAGAAGCGAATATCGGTACTCAGGTACACTACATCCCCATTCACTTGCAGCCGTATTACCGAGAAGTGAACGGTACGGGACCGGGGGATTTCCCTGACGCCGAGAAGTACTACGCACAGGCGCTCAGCCTGCCAATGTATCCTGATCTTACAGATGCCGACTGCGAGCGGGTTGTTGAAGAACTGGAGAAAGCATTGAAGACGAGCCGGAGGCTATGACTCAGCCAACAAGAAATGCGATAAGGTTGGGATTGGGGACTGTCCAATTCGGGCTGGATTATGGCATTTCGAATATGGACGGCCGAACGCCCGTTGGGGAAGCCGGGCAGATTGTCGAGATGGCCGCCGAGGCGGGTGTTCGCATTATTGATACTGCTGCGGAGTATGGGGAGAGCGAGAAAGTTCTAGGGAAAATACTGCCAATTCGCCATCGTTTTCAGATTGTTACTAAAGCAGAGCAGTTTGGTACTGAGAGGATAACGCCGAAACAGGCAGTCCAGTTGACCGACAGCTTTCAAAGATCGCTCGAAAACCTGAGATGTGACAGTGTGTATGGGCTTCTCATTCATAACGTTGACGATCTACTCACTGACGGGGGCGAGTTGCTGCTGGAGGCGCTGCTGGACCTAAAATCGCAGGGCCTGGTGGAGAAGGTCGGAGCCTCAGTCTATACTGGCGTGCAGATTGATTTCCTGTTGAGCAGGTTTTCGCTAGAACTCATCCAGCTTCCGCTCAATGTGTTCGATCAGCGGCTGGTGGAAGGCGGGTATCTCACCAGGCTGAAGGATGCGGGCGTGGAGATTCACGCGCGATCTGTCTTTCTGCAGGGATTGTTGCTAATGGACCCGGATGAAT
The DNA here is from genome assembly GCA_029932795.1 of Candidatus Zixiibacteriota bacterium. GTDB lineage: Bacteria > Zixibacteria > MSB-5A5 > GN15 > FEB-12 > JAOZPL01. Next base: position 2,216 of record JAOZPL010000072.1, read on the forward strand.
TACCTTCACACTTTGACTCGGTCAGAAATCATCTCCGGGAGTATCAACAGGCCAACCGAAGGAGAGGATTGACGCCGTTGCAGGCTTCTCTTGGTTTTGTATTGGGTCATGAAGAGATTGACTGTGCGGTCGTGGGGGTGTGTTCTTACGACCACTGGCTCGAGGTTCTTGAGGCTGTCGAAACGTCTGAACGCAAGCTTGATAACGGCCGACGATTCGCCTGTCATGACGAAGAAATAATCGATCCTACAAGATGGCGAGCTGATCTGGATGAAGCAAGGGTGGCCCGCTGGTAAGATCGGGGGAATCCTGCTTTTGTCTGGAGCTCTGTATGTGATGCGGTGGCGAAGTTCACGGTGGGTTTAGGCGTAGATGGGCGTGTGATTTTGATATGGTTGTAAACAAAAGCAACTCTGAACTCGGCATACGGCCTAAAGGGTTCGAGAGAATTGACGATTATGGAGATAATTAGGCGGGCTTTGAAAGGTGGGCATCTCTCCTTGGAACTGAAGCAGTGTGAAATGTACATCTTGATTGATATGCATACTGTGGTTAACGATCATTGCGCTCTATATAATTTTCAGAAATCAGGATAATTGGCAGGGAGTGATGGCTGTTACTGTTTTGGCAATAATACAGGCTCGCGTGTCTTCCACCCGCCTGCCGGGCAAGGTGCTTAGGACAATTCTCGGCAAGCCGATGTTGCAACTTCAGATAGAGCGAATCAATGCAGCCCGGAAAATCGACCAGTTAGTTGTGGCTACAAGCGACCAGCCATCAGATCAGCCACTGGTCGAATTATGCCGTCAGTTGAAGGTTGACTGCTTCAGAGGGAATTTGGAGAACGTGCTGGATCGTTTCTATCAGTGCGCCAGGCGCTACCGCCCTGAGGTGGTCGTGCGGCTCACCGGTGACTGCCCTCTGATTGATCCCACTGTCATTGATCAGGTCATTCAGCATCTGTTTGCGAATGATTACGAGTACGTCAGTAACACGGTGGAACCAACGTATCCGGACGGTCTTGACGTTGAGGCTTTTCATTTCAAGGTTTTGGAAACAGCATGGCGTGAAGCAACGCTGTCCTCAGAAAGGGACCATGTGACTCCGTTTATATGGAAACAGCCGGACCGTTTCAGAATTGCAAATGTAAAAAACGACACCGATCTTTCGCATATGCGTTGGACTGTTGACAAGCTTGAAGATTTCCAATTGGTTGAATCAATATATAAAGGATTATATCCGGAAACACCTTTGTTTACTACGGAGGATATCCTACAGTTCTTCAGGGAGAACCCTGATCTCTTGCGATTGAACGAGCACTCCGAGCGCAATGAAGGTTACCAGAAATCCCTTAAAGAGGATAAGGCTGTGGAAAAGTCATGAAAAGCATTTCTATAAAGAAAATGGACAGGACCAGGAGTGTGGATTTGCAGGAGAGAGCTAAAAAGCGAATTCCGGGACTTACCCAGCTCCTGTCCAAGAGACCGGATCAGTTCGCGCCGGGGGTGTGGCCGGGCTATTTCAGCAAAGCCAAGGGGGTCGAGGTCTGGGACCTGGACGGCAACCGGTATATCGATATGAGTATCGGCGGTATCGGTGCCAACGTGCTTGGATATGCAGACCCGGATGTTGACGATGCCGTGCGCAGAGCTATCGAACGCGGAGTTTCCAGTTCCCTGAATTGTCCTGAGGAGGTGGAACTTGCTGATCTGCTGTGTGAGATCCATCCGTGGGCGGACCAAGTGCGTTTTGCAAGGACCGGCGGTGAGGCCATGGCCATTGCGGTGCGGATTGCCCGTGCTCACACCGGAAGGGACAAGATTGCTTTCTGCGGTTACCACGGGTGGCATGACTGGTACCTGGCGGCGAACGTAGGAACGGCAAATGCTCTCGGCGAACATCTACTGCCCGGTCTTGATCCGGCAGGGGTGCCAAAATCGTTGATTGGAACCGCGATCCCTTTCCGATACAACCGACTCGATGAGCTGGAGGCAATTGTCAACCGTCACGGTGACGAACTGGCTGCGATAGTAATGGAACCGATTCGTAACGAGTCTCCCGGTGATGGGTTTTTCGATGGAGTGGTTCGTCTGGCTAGGAAATCGGAGGCTGTATTCGTACTTGATGAAGTCTCTTCAGGCTTTCGGATCAACTCGGGCGGGGCTCACCTCGTTTTAGGTGTTGAGCCGGACATTGCCGTTTTCTCAAAAGCTCTTGGGAATGGCTATGCCTCAGCCGCCGTTATTGGTAAAGCGGGTGTGATGGAAGCGGCCCAGAACACGTTCATTTCCAGCACCAATTGGACGGAGAGGATCGGGCCGGCAGCAGCTATCGCTACTGTTGAAAAACACCGCCGGCTCGATGCGGGGAAGCACCTGGTAGCTGTTGGCACGCGGATACAGGATGGCTGGCGCCGCCTGTCGGACAAGCACGAAATCCCCGTTCACATTAGTGGTATTCCACCATTGAGTCACTTCTCTTTCGAATGGAGTGAACCAATGGCGACAAAGGCGCTTTTTGTCCGGTTGATGCTGGAGCGCGGGTTCCTGGCGTCGACCTCATTCTATTCAATGTTCGCTCATACTGACAAGCATGTGGATAATTACCTCGACGCCATGGATGATGTGCTGGAGGAAATCGCTGGCCTCCACGAGAAGGGAGAGGTTGCTTCGGCTCTGATCGGCGGGCCGGCTGCGGCAGGGTTCGAGAGGTTAACGTAGCTAATGAATGTCATAATTCGCACAGATTCGTCTTTGGAGATCGGCAGTGGCCACGTAATGCGCTGCTTGACGCTTGCTGATTTTCTTGCTAAGGAGGGGGCACGAGTCAGATTCATTTGCCGTGAGCTGCACGGCAACCTCATCGATTTTATCAGGTCGAAGGGTTACATGGTGCACCGGCTTTCGGCTGGTGGATTGCAGCAATCTCCTCATCGTACTACTTATGACCATTGGCTCACGGTGGACAAGAAAACGGATGCGAACGAGATTAAATCAATCCTGACAGAAACAGAGGAGCAAATCGACTGGCTGGTTATCGATCACTATGCTATCGATCTGGAGTGGGAACAGGCAGTAAGGCAGTATGTTGGTGGAGTGATGGTTATCGATGACCTGGCTAATCGGCGCCACGACTGCGACCTGTTGCTGGATCAAAACTTCTTTGAGAATGCACAAGAGCGTTATCGCAACCTGGTACCGCCCCATTGCACAAAGCTTCTGGGGCCGGAATACGCTTTATTGCGTCCCGAATTCAGAGAGATGCGGGCAAAGATGCCGGAACGTGACGGAATAGTTAATCGGATTATGGTCTTTTTCGGAGGGGTCGATGTAACGAATGAAACCGCCAAAGCACTCGAAGCTGTCCGGTCACTCGATCGGCCTGATATAACGGTCGATGTAGTAATTGGTGACTCGAATCCGTACGCGGCTCAGATCAAAGATATGGGCAGCCACATAGCGAATATCAGACTTCATTATCAAACGGAAAAAATGGCGGACTTGATGGCCCGGGCTGATCTGGCTATCGGAGGCGGAGGAATCACAACATGGGAGCGCTGCTGCATGGGCCTGCCTTGCTTGATTATCGCGGTAGCGGATAACCAGGTCCCGATTGGGTATGCGTCAGAGAAAGCAGGCGTCAGCAGGTACCTTGGGTCTTCGAACGAGGTAACCTCTGAATGCCTTGCCAAAGAGCTGGCTGAGATCATTAGCCAATCAGACCGGATTCAGAAAATGGGACGGCGATCAAAAGCGTTGGTTGATGGACAAGGGGCACGGCGTCTTGTCTCCCAGATCAACGGATCATATGACCAAAGGAGCAGAGATGAGGGTCGTTCTGCTAGGATCAGAACAGCAGGATCTGATTGAGTTCCTGCGTGCGTTTGGGGACGAGGTTGTGACGGTGCAGGACAAGCTATCGGCAGACAGTGACGTCGTGAAAGTCGCTGACTGGTTGATCAGCTATGGCTATCGTCACATTATCAAAGAGGACATCCTGGAATTGTTTCCCAGGAAGATCATCAATTTGCACATATCGCTGCTACCCTGGAACCGCGGAGTCGATCCTAACCTCTGGAGTTTCCTTGAAGACACGCCCAAGGGCGTCACCATTCACTATATAGACGCTGGTGTCGATACGGGCGATATCCTGGCGCAGAAGCAGGTTTCTTATGAGCTCGACGATACGCTTCGGACAAGCTACGAAAGACTGTCGCGGGAAATCGAAAGCCTCTTCCGCGCGGTCTGGCCGTCAATACGCGAAGGCAGTCGGCGGGCGGTTAAGCAGTCAGGCAAAGGTTCTTATCACCGAAAGTGTGACAGAAAGAGGGTGGCTCATTTGCTCACGCGTGGCTGGGATACTCCCGTGCTGGGTTTGATAGGCAAATCACCCGTTAGAGATGCTGATAAGGAGTCTCAGCCGGGGCGCAAGCCCGATTCGGCGGTCAACTTCGCGAGCGGGACAACTCAGCCGGAGAGAAAACGATGGAACGAGATTATGATAGACTTGGCAGACTACAGCTTGCAGCGGCTTGAGGAAGGGGACCTCGAATGGGTACTCAAGTGGCGTAACTCTGATCGCATTCGTGCCAACATGTACAT
>JAOZPL010000072.1:6826-7096 GCA_029932795.1 Candidatus Zixiibacteriota bacterium
ACCGATCATATCATTTCCATCGAGGAGCACCGGGCCTGGTTTGATCGCGTTAGGTATGATCCGAAAACCCTTTACTTGATTCTTGAGTACCAGGGACAACCGGCCGGACTGGTCAGCTTCACCAGGCTGGATAGAAATAACAATACGTGCACCTGGGGATTTTACTTGGGCGAAACAGACCTCCCTCCTGGCAGTGGTACCGTGATGGGTTATCTGGCTCTGAGATTAATATTTGAAGATAAAAAAGTTCGCAAGGTAAGCGGTGAGGTG
>JAOZPL010000072.1:7106-8700 GCA_029932795.1 Candidatus Zixiibacteriota bacterium
ACCAGGCCAACAGGGAGTTTTTCTTACGCCTTGGCTTCAAAGAGGAAGGGCGACTGAGACAACACGTATTGAAAGACGGAAAGTACGTGGATGTGATCCTGTACTCGATGCTTGCAGACGAGTGGTTCAATGTTTGCAAAAAGACGGTTGAGAATATGTTGGGGGGGAACCCGGTAAAGTCAGCCGTAAGCCAAAATAAGGGAAGCGTTGAAAGTAAACCAAAAACTCACACTGCGATGTGACTTAGAAGTTTTGTTATGAACGACGTGGTCTTGGCTAACAGGCCAATAGGCAGCGCTCATCCGCCGTTCATCGTGGCGGAGATGTCGGGTAATCATAACCAGTCATTGGATAAAGCGCTTGAAATCGTGGATGCGGCATCGGAAGCTGGCGCGCACGCTTTGAAGCTCCAAACCTACACGGCAGACACGATGACCCTCGATATCAATGAGGGCGAGTTTTGCATCGATGATCCAGACAGTTTGTGGAACGGCTATTCACTATACAAGCTCTATGAGAAAGCACATACCCCCTGGGAGTGGCACAAGCCGATATTCGAGCGCTGTCGGGAGTTAGGGCTGATTGCCTTCAGCACTCCCTTTGATGCAACGGCAGTGGATTTCCTCGAAGAACTAGGAGCGCCCGCGTATAAAGTGGCCTCGTTTGAAAACATTGACCTGCCTTTGATCCGTAAGATAGCTTCAACCGGGAAACCGATGATTGTCTCGAGCGGTATGGCAACTGTGGCGGAGTTGGATGAAACCGTGCGTACCGCGCAGGAGGGGGGATGCAATGACATAATTTTGCTCAAGTGTACAAGCAGCTATCCGGCTTCACCGGAAAATACCAATATCCTGACAATTCCCCATATGCGGGATCTGTTCGGGCTTCAGATCGGCCTGTCGGATCATACCCTTGGCATCGGGGTGGCGGTCGCCAGTGTCGCGCTCGGAGCGACTGTGATTGAAAAGCATTTCACTCTGTCGCGTGCCGACGGCGGCGTTGACGCGATATTTTCATTAGAGCCTGATGAGTTCAGGGCTCTGGTGCTTGAAAGTGAGCGGGCCTGGCAGTCTCTAGGCAGGATCAGTTATGGTTTGACGAGTAAAGAGAAATCATCCCTGCAATTCCGACGCTCCCTATATGTTTCCCGGGATGTAAAAGCCGGGGAGAAACTCTCCAGGGAGAATGTGAGAGCGATTCGTCCCGGGCTTGGGCTGCCACCGAAGTATTACGAAAGGCTGCTTGGACGTCGGGTCGTTCGCGATATCCGACGTGGAACCCCCGTATCCTGGGATATATTGGAATAGTGACTAAAAAGAGACGGTCCAAATGGTCAAAGCCGGAGAGAAGTACATGATTAGACAGATCCTGCCGCGCGACATATCACCCCGCATTAAAAGAACACCGTACGCAATAAATCATTTCCGGGATCAGGATGTCATGACCAGGTCTGTGAACGCTTCTGCAAATCGGTAGAACGGTTCGTGAAATGAAACGACTTTTTAGTAACACCATTTTTTCAAGTATCGACGTCTTTGTGTTGGTGGCGCTTAACCTGCTGGCGACGCCGATTCTTATAAAGTACCTGGGC
>JAOZPL010000073.1:0-7725 GCA_029932795.1 Candidatus Zixiibacteriota bacterium
TCGGCCACGGATGTGATTTTCTCGGCATCCTCATCCGGGATTTCCAGGGAGAACTCCTCTTCCAAAGCCATTACCAGCTCGACTGTGTCGAGGGAATCGGCACCCAGATCCTCGACAAACTTAGCGTTGCCACTCACCTGGCCGGCATCAACTCCCAGCTGCTCGATTATGATTTCCTTAACGCGCTCCTCAACAGACATGTTGCAACTCCTTTTATCTGATCTCTCTGTTTATTTTCTAAGCAGTTAGACCGCCGTCAACGGCAAGGACCTGACCGGTGATGTATGATGCCTCATCCGACGCCAGAAACATAACTGCCGAGGCAACATCATCAGGCATTCCGGGACGATTAACAAGTACTCTGTTCAAAAACTCCTGTCGCGCTGCTTCCGGCATTTTGGCTGTCATTTCGGTATCAATAAAACCGGGCGCCACGGCATTAACAGTGATATAGCGTGAGCCCAGCTCTCTGGCAGCGGACTTCGTCAGGCCAATCAATCCCGCCTTGGATGCTGAATAGTTCGCCTGCCCGGCATTACCGCTGAGGCCGGAAACGGAACTTATATTAACAATGCGCCCGGAACGCTGCTTCATCATAATCTTTCCGGCCGCTTTGGTGACAAGAAAAGCCCCCTTCAGGTTGATGTCAAGCACCATGTCCCAGTCTTTTTCATCCATCCGGATTATCAGGCTATCCCTGGTTATACCGGCATTGTTCACCACAATGTCGACTCGATCATATTCCTTGACTACCTTGGCAAATAAATCAGTCACTTCCAAGGCGTGGGAGATGTCCGCTTTGAAACCGACCGCCTGATCACCAATTTCTGCAGTCGCGCGGTCAATACTCACCTGGTCAAGATCACAGATGACGACCCTGGCACCGCTCTCGGCGAACCGTTCGGCAATACGGCGACCGATACCTCGTGCCGATCCGGTGACAATCGCAACCTTGTTCTTAAAACTCATGCCCTTGTTCCTCTATGCCGTGATGGGTGCAAATGTCTGGATATCTTCCAGAGTGTCAAGATTGATCATCTGCTCCGGACGCATCTCCCGTTTGGCCAGACCCGTTAGAACTCTGCCGGGTCCAATCTCAATGGTGCAGGTGACTCCCTGTTCTTTCATGAACGTCATCGTTTGTGCCCATCTAACGGGTGACGTCACTTGCCGTACAAGTAGTCCTTTGATATCAGTGCTGTCAAGCGTCGCCTGTCCGGTGACGTTGGGGATCACCGGTTTGTTCGGGGTATTGATCGTCAGTGATTCCAGAAATCGGCTCAGGCCGGTACGGGCCGGTTCCATCAAAGGTGAATGGAAAGCACCGCCCACCTCAAGCATAACGGCTCGCTTGGCACCGGCGGCGCGAGCAAGGGTAGCCGCTTCTTCGACACCCGCTAGCGTTCCAGAGACAACAATCTGAGCACTGGAATTGAAATTCGCCGGGACCACGATCCCCTTTGCTGAAGCACGCGTGCAAACATCTTCTGCTGTCTGGACGCTCAATCCCATTATGGCTGCCATCGTGCCCGGGTTGCTGCTGCATGCTTCTTCCATCAAGGCGGCTCGCCTGACCACCGCTCGGATGGCATCCTCGAACGACAGCGCTCCGCAGATCGCCAGGGCGGCATATTCACCAAGCGAATGCCCGGCGGCGTAGTCGAATTCCGGCAGGTTATCTTTCATAATCGTCAGCACGGCCAGTGAGTGCAGAAGTATCGCCGGCTGCGTGAAACGGGTTCGTTTTAACTCTTCTGGTGGTCCTTCAAAGGACAATCTGGCAATGTCCTGATCCATTTCACGGCTGGCCAGGTCATACAGCTCTCTTACGCGCTGCGAATGTTGGTGGAGGTCTTGGCCCATCCCCACATACTGCGAGGCCTGTCCCGGAAACAGTAACGCTGTTTTGCCCATCTGCTTACCATTTCACCAGGGCTGAGCCCCAGATCAGTCCTCCGCCGAAAGCGACCATCACAATATGATCCCCCGGTTTAATCCGTCCCTGGCGGTTGGCTTCGTCCAGCGCCAGCGGTACCGAGGCCGCGGAGGTGTTCCCGTATCTGTCGATGTTCTTGAAGACTCTGTCCATACTTATGTGCAAGCGTTTGGCAAGCGCCTCCATGATGCGGATATTTGCCTGATGAGGGATGAACAGGGCAATGTCGGATGAAGTCAGGCCGGCATCTTTGATGACCCTCGCAGCCGCGTTTGCCATCTCCCGAACGGCAACCTTGAAGACGTCTGAGCCGTTCATCATGATCTTGTCTCTGCCGAGGGGGTCCACACCCTGCTGGTGGGGGTGGAGCGATCCGCCGATTTCGGACCAGAGCAATGTCCGGTAGCGGCCGTCGGATTTCACAAAGGTTGAAATGATACCGCTGCTTTCCTCTGATGCTTCCAGGACTACGGCACCGGCGGCATCTCCAAAAAGAACACAGGTGTTGCGGTCTTTGTAGTTAGTAAAAGAGGATAGTTTCTCCACTCCAACCACCAGTATCTTCTTATATTTACCGGTTTCGATATACGACTGCGCAATTGACAGACCGCCGAGGAAACCGGCGCAGGCCGCAAGGATGTCAAAGGCGGCGGCGTTCGGCAGTCCCATCTTTTCCTGGACGACGCAGGCATTTGAGGGTAACCGGTAGTCAGGCGTTACCGTTCCGGTAATGAGCAGCTCGATCTCGTCATTGGAGCAGCCGGCCATATCCATAGCCTGCCGACATGCCGCTACGGACATGTCGGAGGTAGTGATGCTGTTGTCCGCTATCCGTCGTTCCTTGATGCCGGTCCGGGTGATAATCCACTCGTCGGAGGTATCAACGATCTTCTCGAAATCAGCGTTGGTCATCCGGTGCGGCGGAATATACGACCCCGTCCCGGAGATTCTGGCTCTTATCTTTTGCCCCATTGTTTTTTCCAAAATGGTTGTTTATCAGCTCCTCATGGATGCGTTCGTTTATCCTTTTGATTGCCATTTCATTGGCGGCCATCAGGGCACTCATAATGGCTCTTGCGTTCGATGATCCGTGACAGACGATCACAATTCCGTTCACTCCCAGGAGTGGCGCGCCACCATATTCGGCGTAGTCGAAGGTGCTCTTCATGCGCCGCAGGAACGGCCCCATCAGCACCACGCCAACACGCGAAAAGAGGTTGGTCTGAATCTGCCGTTTCAGCGCTTTCTCAAGGAACGGCTGAATGGACTCGGCCAGCTTCAGGATGATGTTTCCTGTAAAGCCGTCCGTTACCGCCACCTCAACCGCACCTGATAGAATATCACGCCCCTCGATGAAACCTACAAAGTTGACCTTGGACTGCTTGAGCAGTTCCCGGGCACCAAACACCAGTTCGTTACCCTTACTACGTTCCTCACCGATAGAGAGTAATCCCACCCGCGGGTACTCATTATCCAGAACCACTGATGAATAGACGGAACCCATGACTGCAAATTGTGACAGATGGTAGGGTTTGCAGTCGGTATTGGCGCCAACGTCCAGAACAACCGTGGGACGCCCCGTGCTGGTCGGGAACATACTGGTAATGGCGGGACGGCTTACACCTTCGATCCGGCCCAGGGTAAGAAGAGCGGTAGCCATGACTGCACCGGTGTTCCCGGGAGAGATAAAGGCTGTCGCTTTGCCTTCCCTGACCAGTCTTAGCCCGACTGAGACAGAACTGGATCGCATTCGCACGCCATCGGTGGCCGACAGGTGCATCGGTATCTCGGTTTCGGCGTGTTGCACTGATAGGTTTGGGGGTGAATCGGGGGTATAATCGAGAATCTTTTTTATTCGCTCATCGTTTCCGACAAGGATGATATGCAGTGATTCGCCGATCCTTCGAGCAGCCTCAATTCCGCCTTTGACAATTGTCTCCAGTCCGCAATCAGCGCCCATGACGTCGAGAACCACCGTATGTTTTTGGTCGTGCGCCATATATTAATTACCGCTAGACAGTCGGATTATCAGGCTTCCTTGATCTGGATAACCTGTCGACCGTTATAGTAACCGCAGTGCGGGCAGATATGATGCGACAACCTGGGCTGGTGACAGTGGGGGCATTCAATCACGTTTGGCATGGACAGAGTCCAGTGGGTGCGGCGCTTGCGGCCCCGGCTCCTGGAATGTCGGCGTTTCGGTAGTGGCATTGGTCATTCCTTTTTGAGTTATTGATCCTGGTTGGCAGAAGGCTTTAGTCCTTCCCAACGAGGATCACGAATATCTTTCCGGCAGGTACATGTCTCTTTGTTTAGATTCACACCGCAGACAGGGCAGAGGCCGCGGCAGTTATCAGAGCACAGCGGTTTCATCGGTAATGAGAGGATCAGGGCCTGGCGCACCTGTTCCGTTACATCGGCACACAGGTCACTTCCCCGGAAATAAACATAATCCTCATCATCAATACCTTTGGCTGCGTGGGCGGTTGTTTGGTCCGTGCCGCAAACGATGAACTCCGTCCTCTGTGAAACCTGCTTCTCAGTCTCTGCCAGGCAACGCGAGCACTCTACCGTGTAAGTGGCAGTTACTTCACCCTGGCAGAAGTACTCCTCGCCGGACTTCTGAATAGCCAGATCGAGTTGAACCTTGCCCACCGTTGTCACACCCTCGGCAAAGGGCTTGAATGCACCAGCCTCAGCAGCTAAACTGGCCTCGGCGGGGAACTCGGCGAATCTTCTCAGGTCAAGTACCATAACCTCTTAGACTATCTAAAAACGCTTCGGAAGTCAAGCCCAAACTCGCCGCCAAACTCAAAGACAGGCAACGGCTTACAGGGGTTTTGGTGATTGCCGGGTACTTGTCAGCAAATCGTGACCTCTCACCGACTCTTTCAATTGTTGCTTTGTTCCGTCAATCTTACTCTAAGGGTACAAAAAGACCTGCTGATTGTTCCCACCCGTCTCGGGAATGTTCACAGGTTCTAATGAGTCTCCTCGTAAATGGTGATCCGGTTGGCGGCACGGGCCCTGGCAGCTTGAGCTCTAAGCAGATCAACTCCTGTTTTTCCTTTGCGGGTCGCAGCGAGCCATCCCAGGGCACGTTTGTAAGCAGCGCGGGCACGCTCTATGTCGATATCGTCGGGGCGTTCGACAGCGTCGGCAAGCAGGGTGGCCACGTTGCTGGAGACCTCAAGGAACCCTTTGGAGACGGCCATAACCTGCAGCTTTTTATCAACGTCGTGGAATTCAATCTTCCCCGGACCGAGCAACGTGATAATAGGAGCGTGCTGCGAGAGAATCCCCAGGTAACCTTCTGCCCCCGGTGCCACCAGTGCATGCACTTCGGCGTCGTAGACTACTCTTTCCGGCGTGAGAATCGATAAGCGGAACATCATCTTAACTCTTCATCTTCTCATAGTTCGCCAGAACCTCATCCAGGTTGCCAACCATGAAGAAGCACTGCTCAGGGATATGATCGAGATTCCCGGAGATCAGTTCGTCGAAACCTTTCACCGTATCCTCTATCTTGACGTACTTGCCCGGTTTGCCCGTAAAGGCTTCAGCGACAAAGAACGGCTGCGAGAAGAAGCGCTGGATTTTCCGGGCCCGTTGCACGGTCAGCTTGTCATCTTCTGAGAGTTCGTCGATACCGAGAATGGCGATGATGTCCTGGAGGTCTTTGTAGCGCTGGAGGATTTCTTGAACGGTACGGGCCACCCGGTAGTGGTCTTTACCAACGACATTCGGATTCAAGATGCGTGACGTGGAATCCAGCGGGTCAACCGCCGGGTACAGGCCCAATGCGGCTATCTGTCTGGACAGCACGGTGGTAGCGTCGAGGTGTGAGAAGGTGGTGGCCGGTGCCGGATCGGTCAGATCGTCGGCGGGTACGTAGATAGCCTGCACTGATGTGATCGATCCGGAACGGGTTGACGTGATCCGTTCCTGGAGCGTGCCCATCTCGGTGCCGAGAGTCGGCTGGTATCCCACTGCCGAGGGCATGCGTCCGAGAAGCGCTGAAACCTCCGAACCGGCCTGTACAAACCGAAAGATATTATCGATGAACAGAAGCACATCCTGGTTTTCTTCGTCGCGGAAATACTCCGCCATGGTGAGAGCCGAGAGTCCCACCCGAAGGCGGGCGCCGGGTGGTTCGTTCATCTGGCCGAAAACCATAGCCGTCTTGTTAATGACGCCGGACTCGGTCATCTCCAGCCAGAGATCGTTACCCTCACGGGTGCGCTCCCCCACGCCGGAGAAGATCGAGTAGCCGCCATGCTCGGTGGCGATATTGTGAATCAACTCCTGGATGACGACCGTCTTGCCGACTCCGGCACCGCCAAACAGGCCGACCTTGCCACCCTTGGAATACGGCTCCAGCAGGTCGATAACTTTGACGCCGGTTTCAAACATCTCTACGCTGGTCACCTGATCTTCAAAGGATGGAGCGGCATGATGGATCGGCATGCGGAGTGTGTCCGACGGCAGGGGGCCCTTTTCATCGATAGGTTTGCCCAGCAGGTCAAAGATTCTCCCTAGAGTTACGCTACCCACCGGCACGCTGATCGGTGCTCCGGTGTCGAGCGCTTTCATGCCACGCACCAGGCCGTCGGTGGAGGCCAGCGCCACGCAGCGGACGATGTTATCACCGATGTGCAAGGCGACCTCAACGGTCAGGTCGATATTCCGTTTCTCATCCGTGATCTTAATCGCATTCAGGATGTCGGGTAGTGATTCGGAGGGAAACTCACAGTCTACGGTCGCGCCGATCACCTGTGCAATCCTGCCGGTATTTTCAGCCATAGGCCAACTCCTGTATAGCTATCATGTTATTATCGTAGTCTTCAGCCTTTCAGCGCCTCGGCGCCGCTCACCACCTCAAGGAGTTCCTTGGTGATCTGCGTCTGGCGCGCTTTGTTAAACTCAAGCGTCAATGCGTCCGCCATTTCGCCGGCGTTCCTGGTGGCGTTGGTCATGGCCATCATCCGGCTGCCGTGCTCGCTCGCAAATGACTCCGCCAGGGCCGTGAACATCTTGGTCGTGGCGTAGGCCGGCATCAGGGCTGCGTAAATTTCCTCGGATGACGGTTCAAAGATATATTCACTGGCGGCACCCTTCGCCTCGGAGGTTTCCGGACGGGCCACGGGAAGGTAGCGCTCAAGCACCACTCGGTAACGTACGGTTGACAGGAACCGGGTAAAAACCAGATTGATCTCGTCAGTTTCGCCGGTTACAAACCTGCCGGTCAACAAGGCCACAATTTGCCGGGCGTGATCGTAATCGATCATACCGCCCCAGTCGCCGTAATATTCAAGGATCGGACGGGTGCGGTGACGGTAGTGATCCCGGACGCGTTTGCCGATAGCCACGATTTCAATGTCGGTCCCTTCGTTTTCCTGCAGCCAATGATCTGCCCGGCGATAGACATTGGTGTTAAACGAGCCGCACAGCCCGCGATCAGAGGCAATTACTACCAGCGTCTTCTTTTTTGTCTCACGTTCTTCAAAATACGGGTGGACGATTTCCGAAGTTGAGGCTGCCGCAAGGTGACCCAGCATCTCATCCATCTTGAGAGCGTATGGTTTGGCCTGTTCCACCCGCTGCTGTGCCCGGCGCAGCTTGGCCGCGGCGATCATCTCCATCGCTTTGGTAATCCGCGCCGTGGACCGAACCGTCCGAATGCGTTTTTTTACTTCACGAGGTGTCGGCATAATCTTCTGTTATTGATCCTCGCCTTATCTGCCGCATCGGCATATTAACAGGGGGGACCTCTGAACTGATCACCTACG
>JAOZPL010000073.1:7735-8584 GCA_029932795.1 Candidatus Zixiibacteriota bacterium
TCCTTTATACAGGGGGTTGTACGTCTTTCAAAACCTCTTCGATGTCTATAAATACGAAACAGCCCCTTCCCGCTCTGCAACAAACCTCAGAATTTAACACCAACTGTGAAAGGGATGGAGGTGACATCGTCACCTTCGGTAAAAACACTTACGTACTTTACCTGGATAAAGAACCGGTTGAACTTCACACCCGCACCGGCTTCTATGAACAGGTCGGTTTCGGAATCGCCTTCAAGGATAGGGAAACCTGATATTTCTATATCTGAGATTGAGATACTGGCAATTCCCAAGCCGCCAAACAGGAATGGATTGGCGCTCATTGCCGGAACACCCAGATTGATTTTGACGTCACCACCGAAAAGAACGGCTGAGAAAGTTCCGCCTTCGATTCCGGTAGTACCTTTATCATCGAGAGGAAAGCTGTGGTAGTCTATGCCACCCATTATTTCTACTTTTGGAGCCACGGCGTAACCGACCCGCCCTGACCCGTGGAAACCAACCTTCCAGCCGTCATCGAACGTTCCTGTAGGCACGCTCAACCCGCCACCGATGTAGATGTTTACCGGTTTATCCGGTACTTGTGCCAGAGCGGACGTCGCCAGAAGCGCCGCCAGTGCCAGTAGAGTTACAACCAGCTTTTTCATTTTGAATCCTTTCTTCCTGCGGTTATGGAAGCCGCTGCGGTTGCCACAACGACTTCACGCTCCAAAGAATTACTTAACAGACTCACTCGCCAGCTTTGAAATCAACCTTGTACCTCTCCGTCGCCTCTTTCAGTTTCGCCTCAATTTCGTCGGATATCTTGAGTTCTCTGGCCAGCGTGTGTTCGATCTCCGGGTAATTCTTTTG
>JAOZPL010000074.1:0-8285 GCA_029932795.1 Candidatus Zixiibacteriota bacterium
GGTAAACCCCAGACAGAGAGAGCTGTCCGTTAGATCAGGAAACTCAGTGATCAGTAATTCCCAAAGGGTTTCCAACGGGCCGGTTTCGAATCGTCGATAGACCTTCCGGATCAGCCGATGCTCATCCATGAGGACCACTTTTACCGCTACCGACCCGATATCTATGCCGAGCGATCTGGTTTGTTTCTCCATGTAGCTGAGAATGTAAGCGCGCCCAAATCAATATAGCAAGTAAATACTGAATCTGTATTTAAGCAAGAATCCGGTTGTCATTGGTCACCGGTAGGGTATATTTGTGATTTCGACGGATGGTACGATGAGACTCATTCTGCAGCGAACAACCGGCGTTGAGGTCTGGATCAATGATGACCTGTACAGCCAAACCGGCCCGGGCCTACTTATTCTCTTTGGCACCAGAACCGGTGATAAAGAAGCCTCCTGTGGGGTACTTGCTGAGAAGACGGTCAATCTGCGCATATTCGAGGACGATCATGGGAAAATGAATCTCTCGGCTCTGGATGTCAGCGCAGAGATCATGATCGTCTCTCAATTTACACTCTATGCCGACACACACAAAGGGCGTCGCCCGGCTTTCACCGACGCGATGGAACCGGTTGAAGCAAAAAGGCTGTACGAGCGGTTTGTAGAACTTGTCACCGCCAGCGGGCTGACCACCCGGACAGGATCATTCGGTGCCAAGATGGGCATCAGGTTTACCAACCACGGACCGGTAACTGTTATCCTTGAGCATGACACCCCGTAATCTCCGCCGGCTGGCGGCAAAGGTTGAGTTTATACTCGGGTCAGGCTCCCCACGACGTTGGGAGTTGCTCAAGGAAACCGGTATCTCGTTCCGGCGCCTCGTACCGTATGTCGAAGAGACTATAGACCCGGATGAATCGCCCTTCCATTCTGCCCAACGACTGGCTGAACAAAAGGCTCTGACGGTTTCCGGAAGAGTTGGTACCGGGGCCGTCGTGCTGGGCTGCGACACTATCGTCATCCTCGGCAAACAGATCCTCCAGAAACCAAAGAACGAACCCGAAGCGTTCGAGATTCTGATGTGTCTATCAGGCAGGCAGCACGTAGTCTGCACGGCTCTGGCTCTGGCATCGGGAAAAGAGGTACTCGCATCGGGCAGTGAATTGACCCGTGTGTTCTTTAACCAGGTGAGTTCCCAACAGATCAATGACTATATCGCTACCGGTGAGCCAATGGACAAAGCCGGCGCGTATGGCATCCAGGGTATGGGGGCGTTTTTAGTTGACAGAATAGAGGGGAATCTGGATAATGTTATAGGCCTGCCCCGTACACTCTTGGGACAACTTGCGGGGAAAACACTTCGAAAACTGGAGGACGCCGGCGAGCAGCAATGAACGAATTGTATGCCAAACTTGGAAAGCTCCTTCAACTCGAACGTCAACGGCAGCACATCGACTTTGCAGATCTTTCAGATGAACTGAAGATATCAGTCAGCAACCTGAAGGCTATTGAGGCGGGCGAGGCTGATGCTCTGCCATCCGATCTCTATTTCAACCTTTTCGCCAAATCGTACGCAGAATATCTGGGGATAGATTACACACGGACAATTGAAGCCATCCAGATGGATATTGAGGAATCGGCGGACGAGGTTGAATCGGAGACCGACAAGGAGATGGGAGCGGCAGCACCTGAGGATGAGGGACATCCGGAGAGTGTACCAGATAAACACGACACGGTCTCCGGGGTTTTGCTG
Organism: Candidatus Zixiibacteriota bacterium; assembly: GCA_029932795.1. Lineage (GTDB taxonomy): Bacteria > Zixibacteria > MSB-5A5 > GN15 > FEB-12 > JAOZPL01. Next base: position 1,736 of record JAOZPL010000074.1, read on the forward strand.
GGAAAGCGCGTGCTTATTCTGACTGCTGCCATAATCGCGTTGCTGCTGATTTTCCTCGGCGGATACGCTCTTCTGGTAGACCATCCGGCAGCACCCGGTGACGAAAGCCAGCCGTCAAATGAGATGACCGCTACGAAACAGGTCGTTTCCCAAACCGGCGGTGCGGCATTCGATTTTGCCGACTACAACTGGAGCGTACCTCAGTTGGAAAAGCCTCCAGATCTTATCCTGACCCTGATTGCTCGCCAGGAAAGCTGGGCCGCTGTGCTGGCCGATGGGGATACGGTTATCTTTCGCAATCTCATCCCCTGGAAACGGTACATCGTGGAAGCCAAATATCACCTTGCAGTCTCAGTGGGTATTCCATCGCAGGTAGAGATTACGATCAATGGTCAGAAGGTTGATCTGACCGATCCGGAGTCAGGGCGGATTTCCGGCGTGGAAATCAATCAGGCGAACGTTGACATCTTTCTGAGTCGCACGGAACACCGGGCAGCCACTGACGAAGCAGCAGCAACGGTAAACCAGGCGGAACCAAACACCAGTGACCGTGGTGACCTGTCGGAGGATGTACCGGGGGACAGCTTTTAGCCAAGAGTTGAGCATATGAGTTTGAAAAGTATTGCCAGCAATATCAAAATCAACCGTCTCAAGAAAAGAACGCAGCCGATAGCGTTAACTTTCCCTTCGGCACTGATGAACCCGAAACATGTCCTCATTTGTCTGCCCGCCGGTCTTCGGGAACTAACACTGGTAAAGCAGTTCCTGCCCACAATCACCCAGTTGTTCAAACCGGCGGACATCACCCTGCTGGCCATGCCCGGCATTCATCTGTCGGACATTTATCCCCGCAAGGGTTTCCAGATTCTTACCCCGACCGTTGATCAGTTAACCTGGCTGGGTCTACCCAGGAAGAGCTACTTGGAACAACTGAAGCAGTATAATTTTGACACTGTGCTTGACATGAACCTGGAATCGTCGTTTTTCACTTCGGCAATTCTGCTCACCTTTCCGAACGCTACCCGGATCGGTCGCGGCAACCATCTGGGCAATCCGTTCTACAACCTTGAGATTAAGACCAGGTATCTTCGGGATGAAAGAAACATCTACCGTTCCCTGCTGGAGACACTTGGCAAAATCATGAACAAAGACGTTGAACCGATGACCTCGCATTCAAGTCAATGATCTCCTGGAGGCTATGTGTACCTAAAACAGCTTGACCTGATTGGCTTCAAATCATTTGCGAACAAAACGACTATAAAATGCTCTCACGGCATAACCGCCATTATCGGACCGAATGGGTGCGGCAAGACAAACGTGCTGGACGCCCTCCGGTGGGTCCTTGGCGAACAGAGACCCACACTTCTCCGCGGCGGTAAGATGGAAGAAGTTATCTTTAACGGTACCCATGAAGTAAAACCGCTGGGGATGGCCGAGGTAACGCTCACGATTGTCAATAACCGAGGTGTGCTGCCGACAGAATACAACGAGATACAGATAACACGTCGTCTTTTTCGAAGTGGGGAATCGGAATACCTCCTGAACAAAGTCCCTTGCCGCCTTAAGGACATCACCGACCTCTTCATGGATACCGGGCTGGGGGCACATTCCTACTCCGTTATCCAGCAGGAGATGATCGATGCTGTGATTTCGGACAGGGCCGAGGAGCGTCGTATGCTCTTTGAGGAAGCAGCCGGTATCACGAAGTACAAGCAACGGCGAAAGGCCGCTATCAGGAAACTCGAAGCTACGGAAAACGACCTCCTTCGACTGAGAGACATTTACGCTGAGGTCAAGACAAGAGTTAATTCACTCTACCGTCAGCACAAGAAGGCTGAGCGGTACCAAAAGGTGGTTGAAGAGATAAGAAACTGGGAGCTGTATCTTGGATCGACAAGAATTAAACAATTAGAACATGAGAAACGCGTGACCAGGGGCATAATCGATTCCCTGGCGAGCCAGAAACTTGACCGTGAAACCAAGCTGAATACACTCTCAGCGCAGATAGAGAAAGACCGCCAGGAACTGCTCGACCTTGAGCGGCAGCTCAACGAAGTCAGCAGCGGGATCTATACGACATCGGAAAAGGCACACACCCTGGAACAGGAAATATCAGTTCTCACGGAAAAAAAAGCCAATGCCGAGAACCTGATCGAAAAGAATGAACATGATGTGGAAGCACTCAATGTTCGACGCGATTCCCTTTCAACACAGATTGAAGCAGCCCACCATGAGGCCGAGGAGCAGGCCCGGATATTTCAGCAGATCACGGACCAGCTCTCTGAAGCCGAAACAACCCAGGCCGAGGTCGACCGGCGTCTGCTGGAAGCGCGCTCAACAAGGGAAAAGGAGAATCGTCAGCTGATCGAACTGGAAAGCAGGCTCTCATCGGAGAAAACGACAGGCGTCAACCTGCAGCAACAGGAAAGCGAACTGACGGAACGAACAGCCACCATCGAAAACGAGATCAGGACATTACAACCACGCCAGAGCAGGCTCCTCTCCCAGGACAAGGCACATCAGGACTCTCTTGACAAACTGACTGCCGAAAAAAGCAAGACCATCAACGAGAAATCAGAATTGAATGCCGAGATGGAACAACTGACCGAGGCCAGCGAAGATCTCTCGCTGGAGGCGTCCAATCTGACAGCATCGGTCGAAGCCTGTGAAGCTCGCCGGAAACTGCTCGAAGAAATGATACTGCATTTCGAGGGATATGAATCCGGCATAGTGGCAACTATGGCCGAAAGGGAACGCTGGCCGGGTATAGTCGGTACCGTTGCCGAGCAGTTCATACCCTCCGAAGGTATGGACGTTGCCGTGGAGGCAGCTCTCGGTGATATTGCCGGCTTCCTCATCTGCCACAACCGCCAGACCGCTGAGAGTATTATCCAGTATCTCAAAACCGAGAAAAAAGGGAAGATCGGCATTCTTGTTCCGGATACAGGGACGATCAACCCGGCCGTCCGGCGTCCTGAGCTTGACATGCCGGAGGTAATCGGATGGCTTGACAATCTCGTTTCCACCGACGCAACCCTGAGACCTCTGAAAGATGCCGTCCTTTCACGAACGGTCGTATTCAGAACAGGCGCCAATCCAGACCCGATCCTCGAACGTCTTCCCTATGGGTTTACAGCAGTATCCACCGACGGCGTTGTCTATGGTAAAAATCTCGTATCCGGTGGATCCGATGACCGCTTCCCACTGTTCCGTCGCAAGGAAAAGATGCAGGAGCAGGAGAAGATGATCGCCGAGCTAAACGATCATCTTAATCGAATTACCAAAGACAGAAACAAAACCATTGCCCGTCTGGCTGCCGCTCGTGCCGAATCCAGCAAGTTGAACGACCGCCTTGAAGAATTATCAGAAAAGATGGAAGTGGCGCAGAAGGATATGCGCGAGATCGATTTTGAATATCGCAGTGTCACGTCGGAGATCGAACGCCTGCAAAACGAGAAACAGACACTGGCCGGGAAACTGGAACAGATTCGCAGCCACCAGGGAACTCTCCAGCTCAACTTCTCACAACTGTCTGACCAGAAGAATAGTCTGATCAATGAGATGAAAGAGGTAAACACACGACTGGAGAATCTCGAACAGGAAGCCTCCAAAGCGGTGGACCGCGTCTCAAAACTGCAGGTAACCAGCATCGAGGCCAGGAGCAAACTTGAACAAGCCACCAGCCGGATCAACCACCTTCATGAACTAAAAAGCAATATCGAAAACAGCGTGGACACCAGAACAACCGAGATCAAAACCTCCCGCTCCGATATCACCAGAGCCGATCATCAGATTGCCGGACTTGAAGAAGACCTTAAATCAGCTTTCCACGACCGCGACGAGATGACAGCGCAGCAGCAAAAGATGCGCGAGATTCAGGCGAAGCAGATGGAACGTTTGTCTGCCAGAGAACTGAAGATCAAAGCGTTTCACGACGAGCGCGATGAGATCAGCGAACAGCTCCATGAAAACCAGATTCGTCTGAACACAATTGAATCCGAGATCCGGTCAGTCAGCAATAGAATTGTCGAAGAGTACGATGTCGACATTCATACAGTATCTCTAAGCAAACCGGATGAAAAACTCTCGGACGATGACGCCCGAGTGCATCTGCAGGAACTCAAGGAAAGACTGAAAAAGTTCGGAGCCGTGAACCTGCTGGCATTGGAAGAATACCGCGAGGCCAGCGAACGCGAGAAGTTCCTGAAGGAACAACTGGCCGACCTGACGACGGCTAAAACCGACCTCCAGTCAACCATCACAAAAATAAACAGGACAGCTCACCAATTGTTCAGCGAAACGCTTGCAAATGTACAGGTCAATTTCCAAAAGCTCTTTATCGAACTGTTTTCCGGCGGCGAAGCCGGTATCTGCCTTGTTGACCCAGACGACCCCCTGGAATCCGACATTCAAATCACAGCACGCCCGGGAGGCAAGAAACTTCTGTCGATCACCCAGATGTCCGGGGGGGAGCGGGCATTGACGGCGATTGCCCTGTTGTTCTCTCTCTATCTGGTGAAACCGTCACCGTTCTGTATCCTTGACGAGATCGATGCCCCCCTGGATGATGCCAATTGCCACCGATTCCTGAAGATGATCAACTCTTTTTCCGACCAGACCCAGTTCATCACCATTACACATAACAAGATCACAATGGAAGCCGCCGACAACCTGTATGGTATCACCATGGAGCAACCGGGCATCTCCACAGTGGTAGCGGTCAAGTTCACTGGAGATGATGACGGTGCCACACCGGTCACTGTCGAAACTGTCTCCGAAGAATCACCCACCGCATCGGCGGAAACCGGACAGGAAATCGCGGATCTTCCCAAAGAACTCCAGAAACGCATCAACCCGGTAATCAGAATCCGCGGCGACGACGACGCCTGAGTCAGGCATGCCATGTCCGGTACACTCGATAAGTTGAAACTATCGCTGTCAAGAACCAAGGACAGTATTCTGGGCCGAATTACCCGTGTGGTGAAGCGACGCAGGATCGATGATGACCTGCTTGAGGAAATCGAGCAGATTCTCATAGAAGCCGACGTGGGCGTGAAAGCAACCACGCGGCTCATTGACCGGATCAGGGAAACGGCTAAAGAGCGTAACCTGAGCGAAGGAGCAGACGTTGTGACCCTCCTCAAAGATGAGATCGCCACGATACTGATAAAAGAAGATGGTCAGCTTTTCTCCGACGAGGATATTAAACCGGTAGTATGGATTATAACCGGTGTCAACGGCGTGGGCAAAACGACGACTATCGGCAAGCTGGCCACACAATTCGCCGGCGAAGGGAAAAAAGTCATTATCGGTGCCTGTGACACTTTCCGCGCCGCCGCTATCGATCAGATCGCAATCTGGGCGGAACGAAGCGGGGTTGATATAATCCGTTCACAGGAAGGAGCTGATCCGGCCGCTGTAGCGTTTGACGCCGCCAGTGCAGCCAAGGCAAGAGAAGCGGATATCCTCCTGCTGGACACCGCCGGACGGTTGCACACAAAATCGAACCTGATGGAAGAACTTAAAAAAGTCCGCCGGGTAGTACAGAAAGCAGCTCCGGAGGCAACCATTTACAGCAAGCTGATTATCGACGGCAATACCGGGCAGAACGCTCTCGCCCAGACCAGCGTCTTCATGGAGGCTATCGGATGCGACGGCCTGATTATCACCAAACTTGACGGTACCGCCAAAGGAGGCGTGGTCATCGCCGTAGCCGAGGAGCTCGGGGTGCAGGTGGACTTCATCGGACTGGGCGAGGGGATTGACGACTTGCAACGGTTTGACTCCAGAGAATTCGCAGAGGCGCTGTTTACGTGATACACAAACTTACCCTCCAGACACACCAGCGCGACGAGATAATCGATGTTACCGACCTGGTGCAAGAGATCGTTTCGGAGTCAGATCACAACTCGGGCCTGGCTTTCTGCTTTGTTCCCCACACCACCGCCGCCATCACGATCAACGAGAACGCAGATCCGGACGTCAAACGGGATATACTTCACAAGCTGGCCAGGGAAATTCCCCGGAATGACGACTACCACCACAGCGAGGGTAACTCCGACGCGCATATCAAAGCGTCCCTGCTGGGTTTTTCAGAACAGGTGCTTTTCGAAAACAAGAGGCTTGTACTCGGGCACTGGCAGGGCATCTGCTTTTGCGAATTCGACGGCCCTCGACAGCGACGACTTATTGTAAAGGTCGCTTCCTTTGCTTAAGATTCGAATTGTTGGACTGGGCAAGGACAAGGACGATTGGGTCCGTCTTGGCTCGCAGCATTACGTCAAGTTGCTGTCAAAGTACACGAAAACAGAGTTGAAGCTGCTTCCCTCTCTGAAACTCCCCCCTTCCCTCTCATCGAACGAAATCAAAAGAAAGGAGGAGGCGGTCCTTGCGAAAGAACTATCTGGTGGTTACTGCATAGCCCTGAGTGACAAGGGGGAGCAATATGACTCACCAGCTTTGGCCCGGTTCATGGAGAAACTTCAGATCACAAGTAGCGGCTCAGTCGTCTTTCTCATCGGCGGGCCGTACGGCTTGGATGAGAGTCTTC
>JAOZPL010000074.1:8295-8562 GCA_029932795.1 Candidatus Zixiibacteriota bacterium
CACCAATTACCACAAATAAAGACGCCCCGCAAGCTGGCACTGGCGGGACGTCTTATGAGGAAAGACAGAAAGGGTGGCTTTTATTTCAAAAGAATCATTTTCCTCGTTGCACTGAACTCCGCAGCCTCCAGACGGTAGAGATAAACACCTGAGGCGACCATAACACCGGCCTGGTTGCGACCGTCCCAGACGACGTCAACAAGGCCAGCCCCGGCTTCGCCATTCAACTCCCGGACCAGTCCGCCAGTGATATTGAATATCTTCAGG
>JAOZPL010000075.1:0-4729 GCA_029932795.1 Candidatus Zixiibacteriota bacterium
TGGTGAATTGCTTACTTTTACTGATTTGTCTTCGGGTGTGATTACCGCCTGGAATTGGGATTTCGGCGATGAGACCAGCCCGGGCACCGACAGCATAGTAATGCACCAGTATACCGCTGCCGGCACCTATGAGATAACCCTTACGATCAGTAACGACTGCGGTGAGGCTCAGGCCGTTGATACTGTAATTATCACTGAACCTTAAGGGACATCCCAATCAGAAGAGGCCCGCCGACAGAGACGGCGGACCTTCCGAACGTTCTTGTCCAGACTGCAGGAACGTGCCTGTTATTGCAGCTCTTCTTTGAATTTCCTTGTCAGGGGCGGGACAACCTCAAAAAGGTCTCCGATAATGCCATAATTGGCTATATTGAAAATCGGTGCGTCCTTATCCCGGTTGATAGCCACAATCGTTTTTGATGTTTGCATGCCGACCAAATGCTGAATCGCTCCTGAAATCCCAACCGCAATATACAACTTGGGATTGACTGTCTTGCCGGTTTGCCCTACCTGTTGTGAGTATGATAACCAGCCGGCGTCGACCACCGCCCGAGAGGCGCCAAAGGCCGCGCCCAGTGAATCGGCCAGTTCTTTGACAAGTCCGGCGTTTTCCGGCCCCTTGATCCCCCGACCGGCTGAGACAATAACATCCGCCTCGGCCAGATTCTGACTGCCAGCCGACTCAACCTTGACCTCGATTACCTTTGCGCCAGACTTAAAGCAGGAAGCATCAACCGTCTCAGTGACAACTTCACCGGCACCGTCTTTCGACTCCGGGAAAATCTTGGGCCGGACCGTAACGAAGAAAGGTTTGCCGCCATCTTCAACAATCTGTTCAATCACCGAGCCGCCATAGCTGGGCCGGGTAACCACGACTCTGTCGCCGTCGAGGGTCATACCGGTCACGTCTGAAACCAGCGCCTCACTTCCAAGACCAGCCAGTCGGCCAAAGAGCGCCTTGCCGTAAAATGTTGCCGGCCCCAGAACGAGATCAGGAGAATACCTGGAGATCAACTCCATCATTACACGCGTATAGATCTCATCGTTGAAATACTTCAAGGCTGGATTGGAAACCGCCAGGACCTTGCCACCACCGCGAGATGCCAGTTCCGCAGCCAAAGGCTCCGCGTTTTCAGCCAGTACAGCCGTGCAGATATCCCCGCCGAGGGATTTGGCTGCCTCAATCACTTCATACGTTGCCGCGACAATTCCACTGTCCTTCTGCGTAGCAAAAATCAGTATTTTCATCAGGTCACCTTTTCACAGTGTCCGCAAATCAGAGAAGAATATATGCAGGAAGGCGAAGACAGGCAACCATTTTCGATCATCCAAACCCACGCCCTCCTCGTTTACATAACCTGCCGTGAATCCCGATTATGCTCATCATCTCTGAGGTAGCATTCAAAAATCTCCTTGATATCATTCACCGTATTAACCCGGACCAGGAGAAGCCGGAGATGGGCGGCACCCGGAAAACCTCTAACGTACCGAGCCAGGTGGCGGCGCATCATTTTAACGCCCCTCATCTCCCCATACTCCTCCGACATCAATCGGGCATGTCTGAGGGCCAGTTCAATCGTCTCAGGAAAAGAAGGACCTGCAGGTGCCTGACCGGTTTCGAGTAACTGATTTATCCGTCGGAAAACAAGTGGATCAGCCATGGCGGCTCGGCCCACCATCACTGCGTCGCAGCCGGTTTCCTCGAACATCCGCCGGGCATCAGCAGGCACCCGTATATCACCGTTGCCGATAACCGGTATAGAAACCGCTTCTTTCAATCTCCTTATCGCCGACCAGTCCGCCAGCCCTGAAAAACCACGGGACGCGGGACGCGGATGTAGCGTTACCGCTTTGGCCCCGGCCTCTTCCGCGATCTGCGCCACCCGGAGATATACCAGATTTTTTTCATCCCAGCCGGAGCGAATCTTAACCGTCACCGGAGTTACCCCCCCTCCTCTCACAACCTGCTCAATAATCTTCTGCGCCAGATCAAGGTCCTTCAGCAAGGCCGCGCCACCGTTATTTCGCACCACTTTCCTGACCGGGCAACCGAGGTTGATGTCAATGACATCCGGCCTGAATCGCTCTGTGACAATCTTGGCGGCCTGCCTCATCACCTGCGGATCGGCGCCAAATAGCTGAATGCCAATCGGTTGCTCGTCCGGTTGAAAATCCATCAGGGACAGCGTCTTCTTCTGCAAGCGGATAACACCCTCGGAGGATACCATCTCAGTGAAAGTCATAGCCGCCCCAGCCTCGATAGCGAGCAGACGGAAGGGCCGGTTAGAAACACCAGCAAGAGGTGCCAGCAGTACCTTTCTCGCGAGGTTTAAGTTTCCAATTTTCATGCCGACAATATAATAAGGTCGGCCATACTCAACAAGTGCTCCTGCAACAAGATAGCCCGGAGACAAAACCAGATTGGCCCGCTGACTGAAACTGAAAATACTGTCTTTAAAGAAAGGAACTCCAGATGCCGGAGTTAATCGTCAGATTTGAAGACAAGGTGATTGAGCGCGTTGTCACCGAGAAGAAGCGAATATCCATTGGCCGCACTCACGACAACGATATTGTGCTCGAAAACCGGGGCGTCTCGCGCAAGCACGCGATGATCGAATTCAATGAGAATGCGGCCGTCATAATTGACAACGAATCCCTCAACGGTACGTTTGTGAACAACAGGAAAATCTCCGAAGAGGTACTGAAAGACGAGGATAAAATTACAATCGGCAAGTACTCGCTCATTTACCATACCGAGTCGAGCGCCCCGACCGACGACATGGCCAACCTGGATGGTACGATGGTCCTGAATACAAAGCGTCAGAAACAAATGCTGGAAAACGACCAGATGGAGCGCAAGATAGTCGAGAAATATGGCGGATCGGTACTGATCGGCGAGGAAAACACCGATTTCGCCGAGTACAAACTTGATCGTGAAGTTACCACTATCGGCAAGGCCAAGTTTGTACACATTAAAGCAAGAGGCTTTCTCCTCTCCGGTATCCAGGCTAAAATTGTCAATGAAAACAACGGGTATAGTATCATCAACCTGGGTAAGAAGGGGAAAACGCAGATCAACGGCGAGCCAGTTGAACGCCATGTCCTGAAGAACGGCGACCTTATCACGGTAGGCAAGAGCACATTCAAGTTCATCGAAGGAAAAAACTGATGACATGTGCGATAATATCGGACATACATGCCAATCTGGAAGCACTTCAGGCGGTGTTGCAGGATATTGAGAATTATAAGGTCGATAAGATACATTGTCTCGGGGATATCATCGGTTACGGCTGTAATCCTATCGAATGCCTGAACCTGATTACACGCCATTGTGATATCAAGCTGATGGGTAACCATGAGTACATTGTCCTCGGGCTGCTCAACCTGGAGCACCTCAACGATATCGCCAGAGCCTCAATAGAACTGACACAGAAACAGCTCTCCGACCGGGAGCTGTCAATCCTGGCAGATCTGGATATGGACGCTGAAATCGAGAACGCCTGCCTGGTTCACGCCTCACCGTATGAGCCTGAGGAGTGGCACTACATTCTTACTATCCCGGAAGCAAAAAGAGCATTCGAAAGCTTCGACCAGTCGCTCTGTTTCGTCGGCCACTCCCACCTGCCGCGCATCTTCTCGCACTATCCCAACAGGGAATGCAGCAGTCGAGTCGGCCACGACCTTGATCTGGACACCGAATGCAGGTACCTGGTTAACGTCGGATCCGTGGGACAACCACGTGACAATGATGCCCGTGCCTGTTATGTCATTTACGACACCACCGAACAGCAAATCCAGTATCATCGGGTTGAATATGACGTAAAACTCACGCAAACGAAAATGATGGAGGCCAACGTGCCATTAATGCTCGTCGAACGGCTGGAAATAGGGCGTTAAGGAGATCACACCATGAGTAAATATTCTTCATATATACTGTATCTCTTGATCTGTATCTTTGTAGTTATTCTCTATGCCAATGACTTTGGCCCGATGCGCTCACTCCAGCGCTCGCTCGACGACGCCCTGTGCAGGTTGACAGCCCCCGAAGGAAAACGACCCAACATCGCCCTGGTAAAAATCGACGGCCCGGCACAGGACAAACTGGGTAACTGGCCGTGGGACCACGACCTTATCGCCGACCTGGTAGCGGCAACAGCATCAGCCCATCCCAGAGGTATCATCCTGGATTTCGAGTTGCCTGAGGATGCTGCTCAGGACTCAGCCGGTTACACTGACATCCTTGCCGGGCAATTGAGCTGGATAAATAACGCTATCCTTTCCTACGACATCGGCCTGGCAACGTACAGAAGTAACAAGACCAACAGCAAGACCAAGCTCTTCGGTAACTCCCTGTCAACGGATAATCCCCTTGGGATCCTGGACGAGAAATCATCGCTACTCGTGCGGAAGGTCTTCCTGCCTGCCGAGAAACTACTGGTTCACAAGCCGTATCTCGGTTTTGATTACGATGCCCCTGACAACGACAGGATCCTGCGCCGCGAACCGCTCATCATGAATTTCGAGGGGTATTACTATCCCTCGCTGACCCTGTTGGCAGCAGCGGTCTATTTTGGAGTGCCACCCGATCAGATCAAGATTATTCAGAATGAGGCAATCCTGCTGGGTACCAAGAGGACGATCCCCACCAACGAGAAAGGCGAGTTCTTTATCAGTTTCTCAAAGGGAAACCCATTTACCCAATATTCAGCAGCCACCGTACTGGCTGAGG
>JAOZPL010000075.1:4739-8533 GCA_029932795.1 Candidatus Zixiibacteriota bacterium
TCGGCAAACTGAAAGACAAGCTTGTTCTGATTGGAGTTGACGATTACCGGAACCTGGAGACATTTGATACTCCTCTGAAGAATGGAGTCTCGGCTGCATGGGTGAAGGCTACCGTCATCGAGAACATCATCAACAACAACATCCTGAAAGTCAAAAACGAGCTGGCCCGGCTTGACTTGTTTATCCTTTTTCTAATGGGTGGCGTGTTCGCCTTTGTCCTGCCCCGCGTTTCGATGATGCACCGACTGCTCATCCTCGCCGGATCACTTTTCGTTCTGGCGAATGTAAACTATTTCATGGTCAGTTCACTAAGGGTAATTCCCCAGACTGTTTACATTGCGCTGGAATTACTGCTCTTCATGGCTGCGGCACCCATCCTTGATTCAGATCTCCTTATGGGAGAGGCTAAAACAAAAGCGACTCCTTTCAAGTCCAAGCTGCCCAGGGTGAAGACCCCGCCAGCACCTGAGGAGAAAGAACAAGTCCCGGTGAGGGAAATCAGGGTTTCGGCTGGAGACCCGGAGAATATTGAAACCAGACAGCTAGGTCCTGAACCGCGGGATTCCAGTTTTATAGAGCCACCGGATCATCAGGCAATAGATCCCGACGCTTACGCATCATCCGAAGTGGAGAAAACGACAGCTACTCCGCAAGGCCTTGAAGTACCGGCAGATGCTGAACCGGTTGTACCACCAGGCGATGAAAAGGGATACGTGCCGGACGATGAGCGGTCGGTCAGTTCGGAGATGGTTAAGACCGATACAGATTCAGGCGGTTTGACCACCGGCTCAGATGGAATCAAGCACTTTGGACGCTACAAGGTTATTGAGGTCCTTGGCAAGGGAGCGATGGGAACCGTATACAAGGGTATCGATCCGGCCATAAACCGTCCGGTGGCTCTCAAGACGATCCGCCTGGATTTTGTTAACGATCGGGCTGAGATGGCAGAACTCAAGGAGCGGCTGTTCCGTGAAGCTCAGGCAGCGGGTAAGCTATCCCACCCGAACATCGTTACGATCTACGACGTCGGCTCTGAGGCCCACCTGCAATATATCGCCATGGAGTATCTCGAGGGACAGACCCTTGAGAACATCATCAAGAAGAAGGTGAAGTTCAACTACCGGATTATTGCCCAGGTAATCACCCAGATCTGCAACGCCCTCGATTATGCCCATGACCGTGGTATCGTACACCGCGATATAAAACCAGCCAATATCATGATACTGAAAGATTACCGGGTCAAGGTCATGGATTACGGTATTGCCCGCATTGACTCCAACTCAATGACCAAAACCGGCATTGCCATGGGTACTCCGAATTACATCTCTCCGGAACAACTCAAAGGACTCCCGATTGATCGTCGCGCTGATATCTTCTCGCTCGGTGTTGTAATGTACGAAATGTTGCTTGGGCACCGACCGTTCAAAGGAGATAGTATTACCTCCCTGATCTACAATATCCTGAACCATGAACCGGAAAAACCTTCGAACATCAATCCGGAGATTCCGCTTCTGTTCGACCATATCATCATGAAAGCACTGAAAAAGAATCCGGCGGAACGATACCAGAAAACCTCAGAGATCAACACCGATCTCCATGATTTTGTGGAGTCGTTCACAGTCCGTTAATTATTACCCGCAAGCGATCCGGAAAGTAAACAGCCCGTCATCACAGGTTTGACGGGCTGTCAGTTTTACCGGAATTGCCGGCACCTTGAAAAGTAATGATTCTGCCGGTGTTCTCAACCCGAAGGCACAAACACGTTACCAACAGGAGAAGGCTCAGTCAGCCTGCCGGTCTTCATCCCGTATGAGAATCTCCTCGGCCAGCGACAGCGCAACCCCGGACAGCATGACTTCTACCCCAAGCTTCGTGAAATCCGAGGAGATCAGTTCCCGATTGAGGGCGGCATACAGCGAACAGGAGGCTCCCCGCTCAACCACCAGCCCGGAAAGACGCTGCGCTGTCTCGGCTACGAATGTCACTTCGGCCAATTCTTCGGAGACAACGTAACCGGTGCAGTTGTGCAACTGCAGGTGGGAGTTTCCGGTATAGACCACTACCAGCACCCCTCGTGTCTCGCCTAGTGTCGTCTCGGGATACACCTCCAAGACGAGGATACGCTTATCCTCAGAATTGGTGACCTTGAGGCGGAAATGGTCTTTCTCATATGTTATTTTTTCAGCCCCAAGCACCTTACCGATCTTTTTGGCATCGGCTTTGGAAAACAACATGCTCATATCATATTCGTCGGTTCACCGGTTATGCCGTCAGCTCTTCTCTTTCTTCTCGGAGTTGCCGGGCTTTGGTGCTTCGTTACTCTTGTCACTTTCGAGAGATCCTTTGATCTCGTCGGTCGTGTCTTTCATTGCTTTCTTGAACTCCTTGATCCCTTTGCCCATCCCCTGTGCTATCTCGGGCAGCCGCTTGGCGCCAAACAGCAACAGTACGGCCAGGAATATGAGTAAGAGTTCCCACGGGCCTAAACCAAACATATCAGTAACCTCCCTGGGTCATTTGCCTTTTTTATAGATACCACCAACGGAAATAGACAATTACCAATAATATAACCAGCACGGACATGAAGTTGATCTTGAACATCAGACCGATTGTAAATGACAAAGCGTATAACTCCACTGCGACGGGAGCAAACCCAATCTCTATCGACTTTAAGAAAACGGTCTTAGCAGCGCCAGGCGGTAAAAACGTACCGATAATATCTCCAATTAAACCACCCATGACAGCACCCAGAATCAGCGCCGTGATTATGAATGTTAATTCACGCCGCTTCAATGCCTGCCCGCCAGGTTTGGAGTCAACAAAGCGCTTCGAATAGATTCGAATACCTTCAGACCGTCTACCGACCCGAGTATTTCTTCAACCGCCCGCTCAGGGTGAGGCATCATTCCCAACACATTGCCTTCGGCGTTGACGATACCGGCAATATTACGGATAGAACCATTCGGATTGGCCTCCTGAGTCGCATTTCCGTCTCGATCAACATAGCGGAACACCACCTGTCCGGCGTCTTCCAGCCTGCTGATGTCACCGTCAAAATTGTAGTAATTCCCCTCGCCATGAGCAATCGGCATTTTCATCACTTCCCCCTTCTCACACGCCGAAGTAAAACAGGTATCATTCCTCTCTACGCGAAGGTGGACATACCTGCAACTGAAACGAAGATGTCGATTGCGGATTAGCGCCCCGGGAAGCAGCCCAACCTCGGTTAAAACCTGGAAGCCGTTGCAGATACCGATAACCACCCCGCCGGAATGGGCGAACCGGACAACTTCCTCCATCAGTGGTGAGAATCTGGCAATCGCCCCGGCGCGCAGGTAGTCACCGTAAGAAAAACCGCCCGGCAGAATTACCACCTCAACCCCCAGCAGGTCCGATGACCTGTGCCAGAGGAACTCAACCTCCTCACCCAGGACATGACGCACCGCTGCATAGGCGTCATAATCACAGTTCGAGCCGGGGAAGGTAACAACACCGAATTTCATTCGCCAGGCTCCACGCGGTATTTTTCGATCACCGGATTAGCCAGCAGCTTGGTACAGACTTCATCAATTTTGCGACCGACATCAGTTGCCTCGGGATTGATCTCCAGCTCAAAAAACCGACCGGAGCGAACCGAGATAAAATCTTCATACCCCATCTGGGCGAGCGCCTTCTGGATAGTTACTCCCTGTGGGTCCAGGACACCGTCTTTGAGACTTACAAAAACAACCGCTTTCTTAGTGATCGCCATCTTAGTTTTTCCTGTCTGTAACCCGCCGGCTGTACGGGCGACC
>JAOZPL010000076.1 GCA_029932795.1 Candidatus Zixiibacteriota bacterium
ACCACTTTCTCCCCGAGCACCAGATTGACGAGCCCAATCATATTCAGCCTGACCAGCGACCGGGCTATAGCGTATGTCACAAGGCCGGTCTTATATACTACAACCATCGGCCGTCCGATGATCCCTGCCTCAAGAGTCGCCGTTCCGGATGCCGTGAGCACGAGACCGGACTCGAACATGACCCTTCGAGGATCATCATAGGCCACTGAGATAATCTTGTTATCAACAGCACCAATTACGCTTTGATAATTGTACGCCCCCCGTATCCCCGCAACCACCGCCCTGATCTCATATTTGCTGCACAGACGGCGCACAGCGTCCAGCATCACCGGCAGCATCCGTTCAATCTCCTGCGTACGGGAACCGGGCAGAAGGGCAATCTGACGCGGGTGAACGGCGGTTGACTGAATGTATTCAGATGGAATATCCTCAAGCAAATAGTGCCCTACAAACCGAGAAGGAACACCCGAATCGCTGTAGAATGCCTCTTCAAAAGGAAGAATAAGCAGCATCAGGTCAATGTTTCTCTTGATCGTAGCCAGTCGCCGCCTGCCCCAGGCCCATACCTGTGGCGAAATGTAGTAAATGATAGGGATACCAAGCGCCTTGATCCTCCCAGCCAGACGCAGATTGAAACCCGGGTAGTCAACAAGGAGAAGGCACGAAGGTTTTCGTCTTATGATTTCGTCAACACACCGGTAGAAGAGCCTTCGAAAATATAAGTACCTCCGGGCAACCTCCCAGAAGCCAAGCACCGCCAGATCAGCGGGGTCTGCCAACTGATCCTGACCAAGCCGTCTTAGACGACAACCTCCAAGTCCGAAAATCTCCAGCCCCGGATGCATCTGTTGCAGCGCTGCTACCACGCGGCTGGTGGCATTGTCCCCGGAGAGATCACCGGCGGAGATAAAAATCATCGGTTTGCCCATCTAGGCCGGTTCCGCCTCCATCATGCGCCTGATCGATTCTATACCAATCCGTTCCACCTCCAGAGCCACCCGGAGTGCCTCACACGCTTCGGCGACCGGAACGGCCACCGCACCGTCATTGGCAACAGCATCCAGGAAGACTTCCAGCTCGGTGCGGAGCATGTCCTCCCCCGAATCGGGCAACTTACGGTAGACAATATCCTGTCCGGACTTCCCCAGCGGTATTCGTATCCCGTCCTCCTTAAGGCCGGATTCAGCCAGACTGTATAAGTCAGTCTGTTTCTCGGCCAGATCAAGCGAATAGTATCCGGACTTTTGGAATATGCGCAGTTTCCGCATTGGCCGCAGTGATATGCGCGAGGCGGTCAGGTTCGCGACAGCACCGTTTTCAAATGTCAGCCGTGCATTAGCAATATCAGCCTGCTCGGATATAACCGCTACCGCCGATGCCTGCACATCAACAATCTTTGACTTGACGAACATGAGGATCAGATCAATATCATGAATCATCAGATCCAGCACGACCGCAACGTCCGTGCCTCGCGGATCGAACGCGGCCAGCCGGTGGGCCTCGATAAACGATGGCCTTACATCCACGCCTGACAATGACTGCACGGCCGGATTAAACCGCTCAATCTGCCCTACAGTGACTTTAACGCCTTTTTCCTCTGCGATGTCCCGCAGTCGCACGGCTTGCTTCAGATCGGTAGTGATCGGCTTTTCAATCAGGCAATGCACACCTCGCTCTACAAGAAACGAGGCAACCTCGTAATGCGCTGTCGTCGGCACGACTACAGAAACCACTTCGGCATGATCGGCCAGGGTTTCAAGTGAATCAAAGGCCGTTGTCCTGTATTCTCCAGCGTACTTCCCGGACTTTTCCGAATCGATATCATAGATACCGGCCAGCTCGGAGCCTGGTAGTTGCGCCAGCCATTTGAGATGATGTCGACCCAGGTGCCCGACACCGACGACGGCAGTTTTGAGTTTTTTCATCTGTTCATAATCCTTATGGGCTACCCGGAACTGCTCTGTGTATGTTACAAGGTAAGAAGATCTGTCAGCATCACAAAGAGGAATCCTGTCAGCTCAGGTTCATGTAGAGGCAACCAGGCTTGCTTTTGTCAGGCATTTACAGGATCACATTAATACTGTAGTAGTCAATTTTATCGATCATGGTATTGCCCTCTCTGTCGATGCGAGCGTATGAGAACTCCACGTTGAGGTGAGCCAGCAGGAACTTTGACAGGTTGAGATTACTTGCAGGCACGTCAAGCCTGTCACCCAGGAGCATCTGCTTGATCCCCCGACTGGAGACACCAATGCCATACGTGTCAAAACCGACCAACCCTTCCTGGGCATTGACCGTTCCCACCCGAAGGAACAATGCATCCGCCAGACCTGCCTCCATTCCGAATTTCCCGGTTCTCTGATCGTCGCCGGGAAACAACACCTCCATTTCGTACGCCGGCAGCAGAGACAGCCACCTCATCCGCTCGGAGCCGTAGACCAGCTCCATGCCGCAGCCAAACCGACCTGTTTTCGGTAGCACGTAGTCCCCCCCCATGAACTTGAAACTGGAACCGTAATTACTAACCGACATTCCCAGCAATAGGGAAGAACGCAGTCTGTACCCGTCGCCGTGAGGCTGTGACAAAAACAACCCATTCAGTGGTGCCCGGAACAGTAGCCCAAAATCAAACGCGTCGCCGCTTCCCTTGTAATCAACAACCTCTTCCGACAAATCCTTATACGTCACTCCCACTCCGACATCCACCACTCCTGAGTACCCGATGCCGACTGAAAAACAGTCGGCATAATCCTTCCAGAAGAACGTGCGTTCCGTTGGGATCCCATCGTAGGTGCGCTCGATATAAGGACCATCGACATAGCTGAGGTGCTGATATGCGATGCCTATGCCAACAGGCAATGAATTCGACCAGACACGATCAGGCAATCTTGCGGTCAACACCGTTGAATTGTATTCGATGGAAGAACTATCCATGAATTCCACTAATCTGGCTTTCCTGGGGTAAAAGGAAACCGACGCGTATTTGTTATCCAGAAACCCCAGCGCCGCGGGATTGTAATAGGCTGATTCATGATCTGTCAGCATCACGCCGACTGTTCCCATGCCGTTGGAACGCACCGAGGGCGACAACTCCAGGAATCCTGTTACGCTGGTACCGACTTTTGCCTGGGGATAGGCAGTCGAAGCCGTAAGGGCTAATAGAATAAGACAGCGCTGAATCACCGATCAACCTCCTTGATTATACAACGAACCTGCATTACTCAGATTGATTCCTGCTTCATCTGCATAAGGTTTAGTAATTGACAGGCTATTTCACGATCCCCCGGTCTGACCGATCAATGAAATCCAGGATGGTCTGCACCTCCGGGATTATGTCAACTTCACTCCTGATTCGTTCGACAGCCTGCGAGGTGTTTAATTTGGAGAAGAAGAGAATCTTGAATGTTCTTTCCAGTGTGCGAATAGTCTCGCTCGTGAATCCACGGCGTTTGAGGCCGATAGAATTGACTCCGATCATCCGCAACGGGTAACCACCCGCGAGCGCGTACGGTACCACATCCTGCTGCACACGGAACCCGCCGCCGATCATTGCATGCGCCCCGATCTTGACAAACTGGTGCACCGGCAGCACGCCGCCGAGAGTAGCGTAATCATCCACCTCCACGTGTCCGGCAAGATTAACGGAGTTGGCCATGATTACGTTGCTGCCGATGATACAGTCGTGCGCGACATGCGCATAGGCCATAATGACGGTGTTCTGACCGATCGTGGTTTCACCGCGCGCTGTGGTACCCCGGTTGATCGTAGCATATTCCCTGATAGTGGTGTTGTCACCTATCCGCACCCCTGTCTTTTCACCGGCGAATTTGAGGTCCTGCGGTATGCTGCCGATCACCGCCCCGTGAAAGACCTGCACCTTCTTCCCCAGCACCGCACCTTCAGCCAGGAGCACGTTCGATGCTATCTGACAGCCATCACCTATTACCACGCCGTCCTCGATAATCGTATTCGGGCCAACCTTGATATCGGCGCCGACTGTTGCCGTGGGAGAAATGATGGTCGCCTTGTGGATGTCGTTCATCGGTCGATCACCCGTGCCAGGAAATCGGCGCTGGCTACCAGCTTGTCTTCGACAAACGCCTGCCCTGACATCTTGCAGTTCCCCCGACGGAAAGCGTGCATTTCCAGCTCGAATCGAAGCTGATCTCCGGGTATAACCGGCTGGCGAAACTTGGCGTTGTCGATCGACAAGAAATACACCACTTTCGACTGTGGATCATCTATCGCATTGAGCAGCAGGATACCGCCGGCTTGAGCCATTGCCTCAAGAATGAGCACGCCGGGCATGATAGGATGATTGGGAAAGTGTCCCTGGAAAAAGGGTTCATTAATCGTCACATTCTTTATGGCTACGACCCGCTTGTCCGGTTCCAGGTCAATGATACGGTCGATCAGCAGGAACGGGTAGCGGTGGGGCATGATATTCTGGATGGCATCGATATCGAAAAACGCCTTGCTCCTGCCGGAACCATACTGTCGGGCAATCTTCTTCTTCTGGTACAGATCACGCATTTCCCTGGCCAGCGCTACATTAGCCTTGTGACCGGAGCGGGCCGCCAGCACGTGCCCTTTGAACGGCACACCTATGAGAAAGAGATCACCAAGCAAATCCAGCGTTTTGTGACGCACCGGCTCGTTGTAAAAGCGGAGTGGGACATCATTGATAATACCGGTCTTGCCCACAAATGCTTTCTCCTTCAGATCGAGCACCTTACGAATCCGATCAACCTCAACCTGTCCCAGGTCCGAATCATAAATCACGATAGCGTTGCCAAGACTGCCGCCTTTGATCAATCCGGCCTCCTTGAGGCTCTCGACTTCGGAGAGAAAACAGAATGTGCGCGCCGGCGCGAACTCCTCGACAAACTCCTTCTCCAGATCAACGCAGGTCGTGTACTGTGTGCCCAGAGCCGGATTTTTATAGTCGATCATGAACGTGATGCGCAACTCATCGGATGGTGTCACGACCAGATCGATGCCCCTCTCTGGCTCGTTTAACGACATCGGGGTGTCAATCTCCAGATAGACTTTGTCCGCATCCTGATTTTCAATACCCGCCTCAAGCAGCTTATCCACGTACGGCTTGGCGGACCCATCCCCGACCGGCGGTTCGTTGTTATCCAGCTCCACGATCATATTGTCTATCTGCAGTCCGGCAAGGGCCGCCAGCACGTGCTCCACGGTGTAAACTTTTGCTTCGCCGTCCTGAAGTGTCGTCCCTCGGGAGATATCGACCACGTGGTCTATATCAGCGATAACGCCGGGGGATCCGGGAAGATCAGCCCGGATAAACTCAACACCATGATCCGGCGGAGCCGGCTTGAACGTCATGGTACAGTTGTTGCCGGTATGCAGACCTGTCCCGGAGAGGGAGATTTCCCGTCTGACTGTTCGCTGCTTTTCGTACATAAGCATTGACCCCGAATTGAGTTGCCGGGAGTATACAACGAACCCCTGACCGGTTCAAGCGGTATTTTTAGCAGACGAGAATTTTGGATTGAGTGAGCGGCAGACCTCCCGGTCTGCCCGTCTCTGGACAAACAAGAGGCAGACGAGAACATTCAGCGCGCTGTCATGCGACCTCGCGTGACAGCCTTCTGCGTGAACAAGGGGCGGACGAGGACGTCTGCCTCCCACAAAGCCTGTCAAAGGGTGTTGCGAAGGGTACTAAATCTCCTTGAGCACTTTCACCTGCCGCAGCTTGCGGAAAAGCTGGATATATTCCTTTACCATGATCTCCTCGGCGGTTGAAAGGCCCTCCATCATCGGGATACCGATCCGAAGCAGCGCCCGGACAATATCCGCCGTCGTCCGATCATATTTGTCGGCCAGTTCCTTCAGCTTGCTCTTGAGTTCATAAGAGACAAAGATGTTAAGGCAATGCTCCCCGCGCGTCTTGCGACTGATGCCTGTTTTCTCGCTCATCCCTGTTCCTTTCATTCGATAGTACGTTTGAACTTGCTCAATGATACTTCTCATGCCCGATCAGAATCTGCGGCGTATCGATTTTCAGATTGAACTCCTCCCTCAGCTTTCTGATGATCTCTTTCCACGTGGAGGATTTGTCCCGGTGTTTTATCAGAAGATCGATCTGCACGCGGTACGGAGAGTTACAGATGGGGCATTGATTCACCGGCCTTTTCTCCAGATTGTACAACCTTGCAACCAGCGGTCGCAGTTCTTTCTTCAGTTTCCTGAGTGCGCGCTTGTGGATCGCTTCCAGTTTGTAAATCGCCCGTCCTGATTTCTCCGCAATTTGACGGTAACTCTCACCGCTATAATAGAACCTCTCAATGAACTCCCGCTCGTCCTCCGTCAGTGTCGTCAGTGCCCGAGCCACCTCGCGCTGAATCAGTTGACGCCGTTCATACTCCTCGGCCGGTTCCACCGTTGATACGGTCTGAACCTCGACATCAGTTCTGCTTCCGTCACGATCTTCGCGAGGAGCAAACCCCAAACCCACAATCCAATCCTGATATACAACCCGACTTTGCGCCATTATCTGCTTCCCCTTTACAGCCTTCACGGAGACGTATTCTGTCACTGTACTCCGTTTCCCATTAATGCCTCCGTGTCTGGACTAAAACATACGCCCAGGCACAACAGACGGCTACCACATGGGGGTCATATCCGCTTACTGCCAGAGGTTCAGGCCGGTATCACGTGACTCACTTTCCACCCTGCTGCGGACAGGAAGGAGGATTTGTCCAATTTCACCTAAACTTCTGCATGGTTTTTGCATATATTACGATATGAGCATGAACAGTAATGGCAAACCAGTCAGGATGGCTTAATGAGTGCAACGCAACCTCACAAGCAGGAACAGAAAAGGCCGATCGTAAGCGGTTTTATTCTGCTCGGGATCGGTCTCTTTCTTCTGTTGCTGACAATGGATATCCTTCCTCCGCTTCGGTATAGCTGGCCGATGTTCATAATCATTGCCGGTCTGGCCCTGATACTCGGAGCCATCTTCAAAAAACAGAAAACCACCGGCAACGAGTTCCACCAGGATCTCGGCCGGCAGCGAGGCAACTCTGAATAACCTGCCGTACGAACGTATCCCCGTCTACCCCCCGGCTGACTCTACCGGGAGCGATCAGAGATCGTACCGGTTTCTGGTTGAATCCGGGAATGTCAATTTCCGTCGGTCGCTGCTGACCTGGGTGAACCTGGCTTTTCTTCTGCTGTTGTATCCGGTTCTGGGGCTGGTAGGAGTGGGAGAAGATCCGATCAGCCTGCTCAAGAACATGAGCCAGGGGGTGCTGATCGTCATGCTGGTGACAACCGTCCTCTTCCAGTGGGCGGTGTTCCTGCTCAACTACGGCGGCGCTTACACGGAAGGGACAGGGCTGGCGGGATTGGGTTTCAAGAGAATACGCGGCCTTGATTTTCTATGGGCCGGGGCATTCCTGCTGGCGGCCAACCTGATTCTCTCCGGTCTGGCCTGGCTGCTGGCGCAAGTTGGCCTGCCGATGCCGGGCGAGATCGGCCTGCTCATCCCGTCTGATCCGGTCGGCAAAGTTGTCTGGGTGGGTGTCTCGATAACAGCCGGCATCTGCGAGGAGACAGCTTTCCGCGGCTACCTGATGACCCGTCTGCGCCTGCTGGGGCGTTTCCGAAGCTGGCTCATCCCCACTATCATCTCGGCAGCCGCATTCGGCATCTGCCATGCCTACCAGGGATTACCCGGGTTCATCCTGCTTACCGTTTATGGCGCGCTGTTCTCGCTGCTATACATCCGCACCCGGTCGTTGTGGCCCTGCATTATCGCTCACTTTTTCCAGGATTTCGGCGCCCTCTTTTTCCCGCAGTAGTAAATGTGGCTTGGCTCAGTTAAGGAATCACTTGCCATTTTGGACAGACAGATTGCCAAAATAGGCCTCCTCCGAGAGGTAGTCTACCAACTGCATATTCTGTATATCGAAAAGCAACAGCTGATGCGCACCATTTGGGGGGTCGAGAGCAACCAGCCACCGGCCGTCCGGGGTCACGGCCATACTGCCCACTGGAAAAAACCCCGGTGTCAGGCTGTCGATGAAACCGAGAGTCGACACCTCTCTCAGTATTTCATTTGCGTCAATATCGAAAATTGTGAAGGACGAAGGCCCCGGGGGGGTGAGCATATCTCCTGGATTGGTGTAAAAGAGATATCTGCCATCCGGCCTCATAGCAAGCTGCCCCTTGCCGGGGCAAAGAGCCTGGGAAAAAAGAAGCGAATCTTCCATGACATCATAAACTGCGAATGTCGAAGGTCCATAGCCAAGGTAAAGAAACCACTTCGATTCATCTATCGATGGGATGATCCATTGTACACCGCCATAAATGGATGGCCACCTGGTCACCGGAAACGAGTCGTCTGACAGGTCCACCTTGTAAGCGTAACCGCTTGTGGCAGCACAGTAGAAGGCCTTGCTGTCGGCAGAGAATCGCCCGTGATCTACTCTATCCGTATCGCTGAAGACCACTGAATAATCTGAGGTCCGTAGTATATGCAGATCGCTTCCCAAGAT
>JAOZPL010000077.1 GCA_029932795.1 Candidatus Zixiibacteriota bacterium
CCCCGGCAGGACTCGAACCTGCTACCCTCTGCTTAGAAGGCAGATGCTCTATCCGAATGAGCTACGGGGGCACAGGTATTGTCTGTCTCACAATATCAACAAAGGACACCACGAGACAGGGTTATTTTCTGTCGCTAAAATAATCTCCCTGCTCCATCGGGGCAATAATAAACTCACGGGAAAGTAAGCCCCTGTTGCCTGTTTGACAAATCGGGGTTTGGGGGACTGTGGGTAGTTCCTGTAAATGTCCGCGAAGGTAACCTCGGACGAGAGAAGTCGGGGTGAGAGGATTTGAACCTCCGACATCTTGCTCCCAAAGCAAGCGCGCTGCCTGACTGCGCCACACCCCGGTTACTGCGTCCATGATAGCCCCCTGCACAACAGGTGTCAAGGCGATACTGTTCAGGTCTTGTATCGGTCACGCCGACACTTTCTGCGGTCCAACAGCCAGAGGAATTGTCCCTTGCGCAAGATGGATTTTGCCGTAAATTTCAAACTTATGGCGAAAAAGAACCTTTTGGGTTATACAAAGCCGCAGATGAACAGCCTGATGGTATCACTGGGGGAAAAACCGTTTCGGGGCAGGCAGCTTTTCAAGTGGCTTTATCATACGCGGCAGTACGATTTCAGCCTGATGACTGATCTGTCAAAAGGACTTCGGGACCGTCTGGCAGATGATTACGAGATTCGGGGAATGGAGCTTGAGCGCCGGGCCAGATCAACCGACGGCACGGAGAAGTTCCTGTTTCGTCTCGAGGACGGCCACCCGGTTGAGACCGTACTGATTCCCGAGGAAGATCGCCGGGCGGTCTGCGTGTCTGCGCAGGCTGGCTGCGCACTGGCGTGCTGTTTTTGTGCTACCGGCACAATGGGGCTTGTGCGGAATCTGACAGTTGGCGAAATTATAGGTCAACTTGTGTTTCTCAGGGAGTTGTACGGAAGCGATTGCTTCAGTAATGTTGTTTTCATGGGGATGGGTGAGCCATTACTGAACTTCGATAACGTGGTTGATGTGATTAGAATTATCAGCGACAGCGTCGGCCTGGGTGTCAGCGCCAGGAAGGTAACCATCTCAACCTGTGGGATCAGCCCTGAAATACGGCGGCTCGCCGACAGCGGTCTCAAGACAAGGCTGGCGGTTTCGCTTAACGCCGCCACTCAGGAAAAACGAATAAGGATCATGCCGATAGCACGTACGTACAATCTGGAAAACCTTATGAAGGCTCTGCGGTATTACACAGGCAGGACCGGTTTCCGGGTGACGTTTGAATACATTCTTTTTGAAGGCTTCAACGACACGGTGGAAGATATCGATGCCCTGAGTCAGCTTGTGCGCGGTATCCCGTGTAAAATAAACATACTTGCGTATAATCCGGTTCCGGGTTTTGCCTTCAAGCGGCCTTCCGACGATAAGGTTGACTGGTTCGGTCGCCAGATGTACCCGCGGGCGCCGGCAGTGACGGTTCGTAAGCCCCGGGGACTGGACATCGGAGCTGCTTGTGGACAACTTGCCGGACGAATAGACAAATAGGAGGTCTGTGTGAAACGTGTACTTGTTGCGATTATGATGCTTGTTGCGGGTCTTTCAATTGCCCCGGAGGTTCCTGCCCAGTCGGACCTCTTTATAGGAGAGATCGACATCCCATCTTTTCGATGGGGTCGCCAGACAGCCACCTTCGAGGTGACTAACAACAGTGATTGGATCAAGTATATCACGGTTGAGACAAACATCAAATTTGAAGGTACCTATCTTAACCCGGAACGGACCGTTTACAAGCATTATCCCCTGGAACCGGGCGAGTCCAGAATCCTGACACCGGAGATCGACATACCCGGTAACTACGGTCGAGCTGTCCTGTGGGTTCGTCTGTATGACGTTATTGACACCCTTGATACCATTCTCCCGGGGCAAAAGGTGTTTGAGCAACCGTTCAAGCTGACGTTCCATGTACCGGAAGAGGTGGCCCCGTATTTCGAGGAGAAGATATCGTTGCCACCGATGGTCGCAAATAATCCGATATGGGATAATGAGTTCACGCGCCTGCTGCCTCTTTTTCTCAATGAGGGGAAGTCAATCGAAGAAATGGCTTTCATAACGCGTTCCGATACCGGTTTTGTCCGGGATGTTTTGAATCAGCTGACCGGACAGGGACTCCTTTTATGTATAGAGGACAGCTCGTATGTTCCGGCTTTTCCTGTTTTCCTGGTAACGCAGGCTGAGGAGACTAAGAGACTGGCAGAGTTGTTCTCTGATCGGTTAGCGGCGACAATTGAAGGCAATATGAACGCATATCGGGCTGTTATGGACAGCCTGATAGAAGAGGGGACGCTCACCACAGACAGTAATGAGATCCTCCACGGTGGTACCATCCTTTATCGGCCATACCCGGTCCTGGCCGCTCTTCTGCTCTGGTATGATCTGGGTCAGGCATTTATTGCCGGCCGCGCACGGCTGACGATATTCGAAGCGACTGACCCCTGCAATGCGTTGATCGGCCAGTACATGTACGCTGTACAAGGGGGTGATATTTTCTGTGGTCACCACTACTACAACCTGACACGTAACCGTAAACGGCTTGATATCAAATTCGGTGATAACATCCCGGAGATCACATGCGCAGAAAACTCCTCATCAAGAGGCCGGTTGGGAGAAAGTATCAGTTACCGCTACAAACCTGAGTACGTTCCGGAGGTGTTTTCCGTCTCGGCCCAACTTGTGAGACCGGCTCTCAGGGCTCTAAGCAACGGCGTCGACGAATTGTTTCGATCCAACCGGGACAGCCTGATAATTATCTCCGGTAAATATGGGCATGAGCATGTCACTGTTGCCGAACGGTATTGGTACTGGAACCAGTTAGCCACCCGAACACTCGATAAGCTGGTTGAACGCGGGGTGGTCAAACGTCGCGGGAACGGTCAGTACAAGTTCCTGGTGTCACAATGAGAAAAAGCAGCCTCAGTTGCCTCATGCTCGTGCTGATCGTACTTATCATGGCTGGCTGCGGGCAAAAAACGCCATCGCGGGACCACATACCGATTCTGCGGCAGAGAGTTTTTCAGCTCCAGGAAGCGATCCGGGAGCGTAACCGGGCGGCGATAGATTCCCTTTCATCTCTGCGCATCCTGTCGGCGAACCAGGATTCGGACTCATTACTCCGGTTCGTGTACGGGCCGGATGATGATTATCCGTTTGATCGCCTTGGCGACTATGAGATTTTCTATACTCAGAACAGAGCGCAGATCGATTGCTACATTATCGACAGCACCGGTAGCAAGGACAGACCTCTCAGGGTAAACTTCATCTATGAGCATGACCTCTGGTTGCTGGAGAGATTCGAGCCGGGGAAGGTTCAGGAAGAGTCTGTCAGCAGGTAGTTAAAAAAAAGCGCCTCCGCGGCGCTTTATCCAAGAAACTGTTATCTTTTCGAACGATCATAACTCCGCTTTCTCTTTTTCCCCTGTGATCAGGCGGGCGTACTCCTGAGGAGATGAGAGAATCCGCACTGCTTCCTTAATCGTCTTGTCAGTTTTCAGTACAACCTGCTCATAGTAGCCATGTTGTCCGGCAATGGAGGAGACGATTTCGCGCTTGATTGCCCTTCTGATATAATTGATGGACTCATCGAAATCCCGTTTCTTTTCCTGCTCAATGCGAGCCTCAAGATCGGCAACGGCGGTCTCAAAAACGTCCTCTTTGTCCTCTTTGGTGATGGTCTTCTGCAGGTTCTCAAGAGCTACCTGAAGGCCTGATTTATAGCTGAAATCTTTTGATCTTATGAACTCCCTGAATTCGTCGATCATCTCGTCTGTTACCTCAAAGTCCGGCTTGATATCCGGATGCTCAGCCACGTACTTGACGGCGAAGTCGAAGAACATCGACTGGCGCTCAAGATTGATCTCAATCGTCTTCCAGGTTTCGCGCTCAACATCGACATCCGGCACGATACCGCCGCCACCACGTACCATCCGGCCGCCATTCGTGTAGTAGACATTCTTATCGGTGACTACCAAAGTATCGGATTCTTCGTCCTTTTCTGTTGTTGAAAGGTGACCAGTCGGTTTCTTGCTCTGTTTTTCCGGTTTCTGAATACACCGCCCGGAGGGGACGTAGTATTTTGCGATCGTCAGTTTAAGCGAGATTGAACCGTCGTTGGAAATGGGAAATATCTGTTGTACCAGGCCCTTGCCGTAGGTCGTGTTACCGACGATTATACCGCGGTCCCAATCCTGGATAGCTCCAGCGACAATTTCGGAGGCTGACGCCGTACCGGCATCAACCAGCACCAGAACCGGTTTGTCCTCAGGGAACAGGGCAGGGTGCTCGGAGATATAATGCCGCTCCGAACCGATGTTGCGACCGCGGGTGTAGACGATCTCACGGCCTTCATTCAAGAACAGTTCCGCTACTTCCTTAGCCTGGTCGAGCAGGCCGCCGCCGTTGGAGCGGAGGTCAAGGATCAGTGATGAAACGTTCTCCTTGTTCAGATCGCTGATAGCCTGCCTTAATTCGTGGCTGGTTTCCTCGGCAAAACGGGAGAGACGAACGTAACCGATATCGGTTCCCGGGACTACTCCGGCGTAATTGACAGATTTCAGTTCAATCACGGCGCGCTCGATGATATACTCCATCGGTTCCGCAATCCCGGTACGTTTGATGAGCAGCACCACACTCGTTCCAGCCTCTCCGCGCATTAGTTTGGCGGCGTCGGAGGAAGACATACCCTCGGTTGAAGTGCCGTCGATTTCCCAGACGATATCCCCGGCACGCAATCCCCTTCGGTAAGCGGGTGTACCCTCGATAGGTGCAATGATAACAATCCTGTTGTCGCGCCCGTCTATTTGCATTCCCAAACCGGAATACTTGCCGTGAGTGCTTTCCATCAAAGCATCGTATGAAGATTTCTCCATCAGGACAGAGAAGCGATCAAGATCGGAGAGCATACCGACAATACCGGCTTTGATGAGGGCCTCGGTGTCGACCTCTTCCATGTAGTGGTTCCTGACGTTAAAAGCAGTCTGGGTGAGTTTCTTGATGTTCTTCAGAAAGGTGTCAGGGCTTCGACGAGAGCCTTCCGGGGGTGCCGGCTTGACTTCGTCGAGGTTTATGTGGACCGTATCGGCCCAGAGAATCGTTTCTGTCGTGTTGGAGGCCTGTCAGGCATCTCCCGGTCCTGCAAACCAGATCAATGCCAGTGCAAACAAAGTAACACCAAAAAGCTGGACAGAGTAGCGAGCCATCAATGCCTCCAATCTATCTGAGTTCCGACTCCCAATTTAACTGACTACACAGGAATGTCAAGGAACATACCGGTAATCTGAAGAGCCACACCCTGTTATTATTTAATACAGTCGGTTTGGTCTTCCGGTTTCATGAAAGCACTCTGGTATTGCCTGAATACCAGATAACTTTCGGTTGTAACATTTCCCGGCCTGGCTCGTTCATAAGAACATGGGTTTTCCGGAGAGTCCTCCACGCAAGTCGTGTCCTCGGCTGAGCAAAGAACGCATGGGGGGCCGGCTGTTCAATTTTGGTACAGGTAACTTCTGAGCCTATGGCGCATTTGAAGGAATCACCCTTATTCGGGATCATACTGAACCTTCTCTGTCCGGGGTTCGGACACTTCTTCTGGAAGGAGTATATCTTCGGGGTGTTCATCTTCCTGATAATGTTGATCGGCTCGGTGCTGTTTTTCATCTCTCTCCTTGTCACCTTACCTCAGGCAGCAAAAATCATGCTTCTGGGACTGCCGATTCTCTTTTTCCTGTTCACTTTCTTCGATCTGGTGAAGGTGATCAGGACTAAGCAGGGACAGGTTCAGCGCTCGACGACTGCCGCTGTCGTGTTTCTGGTGATCGGTGTGTTTTACCAGTTGCTGGTTCCCAGTGCCCCGGCCAACTTTCTGATCCATAACTCCCCTGAAATCTACCGGATGGACAACAATCATCTGGCTCCTCTATACAAGAAAGGGGACATACTGACCGCAAATCCACTGGCCTATTCGGCTAACATCTTTTTCTTTGACTATCCGGTTTATTACGACCTGCCGGATCGGTTTGAGATCGTCCGTTTTGTCGATAGTGAAGGCCGACGGCACACCGGCGCCGTAATTGGTTTACCGGGAGAGATTGTCGAATTGACGGACGGTGCTGTTGCAGTCGACGGCCTCCCGAAATACGGTCGCTTACCGGGGGGTCTTTCGCTGGCGCGGGATTGGCCGTTGACATCGGTTGATAACAGGTCTATCTTGGTGGCGACGTTTAACCTCGGGAGTATTGATTCGCTGCACCACGTTCCGATTACGGCTCTGGTAGGTAAAGCTGGTCGACTTTTTTGATGGCTATTAAGAATCTCATTTTTGATCTTGATGGTACTCTTATCGATTCCTCAGATTGTGTTGTGGACGCAGTCAATTACTCCCTGCGTCAAATGGGTCAGGCGGAACAACCGACGGCCGCTATCAAGAGATATATTGGCTTTTCCCTTGAAACAATGTATCAGGCATTCACAGAAGCACCAATAGCCGAGCTCTGTCGTCATTTTCAGGTGAGGGTTGCAGAAACAGTGGAGGCTAACACGATTGTCCTTGAGGGAGCGGAACTGGTCCTGCAGGAGTTGCAGGAACGTGGTTACAGGATGGCTATCGCCACAACCAAGATCAAACGGAACGTTAGGGTGATAGTGGATAAGTTCGGTTGGGAGCGCTTCTTTGATGCCGCAGCAGCTGGCGACGAGGTTGCCCACGTCAAGCCGGACCCGGCCGTTCTGCTTCTGGCCCTGAACCGTCTGAAGGCAAGGGCGGAGGAAACCCTCGTTGTCGGCGACACGGTGAACGACATTTTGGCGGCAAGAGCGGTGCCCATGAAGGTTGCCGCTGTATCATCTCCATATCGGGACAGCAGGGAGATACGGATGTTAGAGCCGGATTACTATATTGAGTCGATAAGCAGGCTGACCGGTATACTGGATCATTCTCAGGACCGAAGGAGGAAAGCGTGAATAAGCTCTACTTGCATGCATTCAATACGCGATTCGGTACGATCAGAACAGCCGCAACAGAGAATGGGCTTGCCATGGTAGCTCTGCGCGAACCGCTGCATTCGTTTCAGGCGAGGATCAAGAGACGGTTTGCAGTCTGTGATGTTCTTCCGGGAGGCAGGATAAACAGGGAGGCCGAACGGCAGATCAAGGCTTTTCTCACAGGCAGGCTGAAACAATTCTCCATCAAGCTTGATGTTCAGGGAACCCTGTTCCAGAAGAAAGTGCTCCGCCGAGTGGCCAGGATTCCTTACGGCCAAACGATGAGATACGGCGAGATAGCGCGGGCGGTGGGTCATCCAAATGCCTTCCGGGCGGTGGGGACCGCGAACGCCCGCAACGACCTGCCGCTGGTGATTCCCTGTCATCGGGTGGTAGCCCGGAACGGACTGGGCGGCTACGGCGGCGGCGTGCGTTTGAAGAGAGAACTGTTGAAAATGGAAGGCGCCTTGTAGGTGACGGATTCCTTCACTGCAAGGTGCTAGCAGGAGGAAGTTATGGATCCCCGCGTAAAGAAGCTGGCCAAAGTGCTGCTCAATTATTCGCTTAAACTGAAAAAGGGTCAACTCTTCAAGATTCAGGGTGAGGTCGTAGCCATGCCTTTGATCAACGCTGCCTACGAGGAAGCGGTCAGACTCG
Source organism: Candidatus Zixiibacteriota bacterium (assembly GCA_029932795.1). Classification (GTDB taxonomy): domain Bacteria; phylum Zixibacteria; class MSB-5A5; order GN15; family FEB-12; genus JAOZPL01. The sequence goes on from JAOZPL010000077.1 coordinate 7,676, forward strand.
GCGCCCACGCGTACACTCAGATCATTATTCCACACAGCCGGGAGATCCTGCTAAAGCATGGTTCCGAATCACAACTTGAGCACCTCAATCCGATGCTTAAGCTGGAGATCAGTAAAATCGACGCCCTGCTGGTTATTATGGCTTCGGAGAACACGCGCTTCCTGAGCGGGATTGACCCAAAACGGCAGTCGCTGATGCAGAGGGCGAGGAAACCGTATTTTGACAGGATGATCAAACGCTCGGCTGCCGGGACACTCAACTGGGTGGGGACGCAGTTTCCTACTCAGGCCGATGCGCAGGAGGCGGAGATGTCACTCTCCGAGTATGAGGATTTTGTCTATCGTGCCGGCCACCTGAATGCCGCCGACCCGGTTGCCCACTGGAAGAAAGTGCAGAAGGAGCAAATGCGGCTGAAAAAGATTCTCGATCGGGTTGACCGGCTGCATGTGCGGGCCGGCGATACTGATCTGAAGTTCCGTGTCAAGGGACGCAAGTGGGTAAGCTGTCATGGAACGATGAACTTTCCCGATGGAGAAATCTTTACATCGCCGATCGAGAACTCGGTTGAGGGGAAGATCCGGTTTTCCTATCCGGCGGTGTACATGGGGCGGGAGGTGCAGGACGTTACCCTGGAACTGCGAAAGGGAAAAATTGTCCATGAACGGGCCGCCAAGAACCAGAAATATCTTACGGAGATGCTGAACATGGACCGGGGGGCGCGTTACGTCGGCGAGTTTGCCATCGGCACTAATTATGGCATCAAGCGTTTTTCCCGGAATACGCTCTTTGACGAGGAGATCGGTGGC